>JACQPF010000009.1 GCA_016207625.1 Elusimicrobiota bacterium
GAGGATGTGTTTCATGGCCTTCTTAAAGGATTCGGTGTCCGGGCCGATCTCCCTCTGGGCGATGGAGGACTTGGCGTCGGCATGGGCGTACTCGATGGGGTCCTCGATGGTCACGATGTTGTAGGCGTAGGTTTTGTTGATGTGATCCAGGATGGAGTTCAGCGTGGTGGTTTTTCCCGCCCCCGTGATGCCGGCCACAAGGATGAGCCCTCGGGTGTTGGAACAAATTTTTTTCAGAGTCTCGGCGGGCAAATTCAACGCCTCAAAAGGACGGATCTCCAGGGGCATGACGCGGATGGACAGAGCGACCGTCCCCCTCTGCCGGTAGATGTTCACGCGGAAGCGGGAAAGGCCGGTGATGGTGTAGGCCATGTCCAGCTCCTTTTCCCGGGCGAAATCGTCCTTCTGCTCCGGAGCCATGAGCGCGTTGGCCAGCTCTTCGACATGCGCGCCGGTCATCTTGGTGAACCCGGAGGAGATCAGCCGCCCGTGGACCCGCACCATCGGAGGCGTTCCCGCCTTGAAATGGATGTCCGAGATCCCGCTCCGGATCATCGTTTGAAAAAGGGAATTGATGTCAACCGCCACGGGAACCCCCTCCTGATCGAAACCTCTTGATCATCATACAAATCTCCCCACCCCCCGACAACATCGTCGTCATCGGGCCGGGAAATGCTTCAACAGGGACGACACCGATCCCTCGATGGCGGCATCCAAATCCAGCCCCTCATACGTGACGGCGCCGCTCCAAAGGATGTCCTTGGAAGACCGGTCCAGGAGCCGCACCGAAAGGGAAACCGTGGCGTTGGAGACGACGATCTGCGCGTCCTCCAGCCCCGCGACGGAAGCGGAGGGATACACCGTGCGGCCGGAAATTTCAGTGACCGGGTTCAACAGCAGGACGTCCCGCGTTTTCCCTTCCTCGTCCTTGTTCATCTGAATCAAATATTTCTTGTCCGGGATGAATTGGGTCACGTTGACTTTCAGCCAGGCGTCGGCCGAAGCGCGCGCGTTTTCGCGGCGCGCGGTCTTGACGGAGTAGCCGCGGCGGATGAGCTCGCGGGCGATCTCATCGGTGACGGCGCCGGCGTCCGCGCGGTCCGGCTCCAGGAGGAGGATGCTGTGGATCTGAGAGAAGTCGAAACCGGGTTTCTTCACAAAGCGAGGCGAGGCGCAGGCCGCTATGAACAGAAAAACAATCAGGGGAACGTGTTTTGGCCGCATGAGACGCGTGACCTTGTTTCCGAGGTTACTTGAGTCGATCCAAGTGCCGCTCCGCCATCTCGCGGAGTTTCGGATCGTTGGAGGCTTCAATAAATTTCTTCCAGGAGGCTCTGGCGCGTTCTCCCTCGTTGAACTTCTCGTAGAGCATGGCCAACCCGTAATGGGCTGTGGGAGACGCGGGGTCCAACTCCGATGCTTTCTCAAGCGCCTTGCGGGCCTCATCGTAGTTCTTGAGCTGGAGCGACACCATACCCAAAGCCACATGCGCGGAAGCGTCGCTCTCCTTGCGGGAAACCGCCGCCCGCAGTTTTTCCAGAGCCTGGTCGTATTTGGCCTCGTTCGCCAGACGGATGCCCTGCTTCAGAAGGTCCTCCGCGGCGGGCGAATCCGCGACAGCGACGGCCGGAAAACCCGCGGTCAGCATCCAGAGAGAACAGACGAGAAACCAATGCCGTCTCATCGTGAGAGCCTCCCCCGGTCTTTTTCCATCCTCATGATTTTCCTCACCCGCTTTTCATGGCGTCCTCCCCCGAAGGGGGTGGACAGCCATACCTTGAGCATTTCGCGGATCAGCCCGGCGTCCAACTGACGGGCGCCCAGGCAAAGAACGTTGGCCTTATTGTGCTCGGACGCCAGACGAGCCGTTTCCACGCTCCAGGCCACCGCCGCGCGAATCCCGGGCACCTTGTTGGCCGCCATCGCCATGCCGATGCCGGTCCCGCAGAGAAGAACTCCGCGGTCGGCTTTCCGACCCGCCACCGCCTTGGCCACGGCCAGGGCGAAGTCGGGATAGTCCACGGAATCCTCCGAATGCGTCCCCATATCGAACGCCCGATGCCCTTCTGAACGAAGGAAATCTAGGGCGTCGGCTTTCCGCGCAAACCCTCCGTGATCGCTGCCGACGGCAATTTTCATGCGTCGTGTTATGACAGGAACTTCACGATGCGGGTGAAATCCTCCGCTTTCAAGCTGGCTCCTCCCACGAGGCCGCCATCAATGTCCTTCTGAGCCATGAGGGAATCGATGTTGTCCGGCTTCACGGATCCGCCGTAAAGGATCCGCATCCCGTCGGCGATGGAAGAGCCAAACAAGCGGCCGATCCAATCGCGCACGAAAGCATGGACCTCTTGGGCCTGGTCCGGAGTGGCCGTTTTCCCCGTGCCGATGGCCCAGACGGGCTCGTAGGCCACGACCACTTTCCCGGCCTGCTCGGGCGTGAGGCCGCCCAGGCTTCCCTTCACCTGGCTTTCCACCACGGGGAACGTCCGTCCGGCCTCTCGTTCCGCCAGTTGTTCTCCGACGCAGACGATGGGGGTGAGGCCCTGCTCCAGGGCCAATTTGCATTTCTTGTTCACCAAGGCGTCCGTCTCAAAATAATACTGCCGGCGCTCGGAATGGCCGAGGATGACATAGGCGCATCCCGCGTCTTTTAACATCGCGGGAGAGATTTCGCCCGTAAAAGCGCCCTGAACGTTGTCGTTCATGTTCTGCGCGCCCAAGGTGACGGCGGAGCCTTTCAAAACTTCCGAGACGGCCGCCAGCGCGGTGAAGGGAGGACATACCAGGGCGTCCCGATCCTTAACCCCAGAGAGAGAATCTTTGAGTTTCTTGACTAAATCGACCGATTCGGAAACGGTCTTAAACATTTTCCAATTGCCAGCCATGAGTGGACGACGTGCCATAGATGAGAACTCCTTCATTGTATAGGTGTGTCTGCCATTTTAAGATATCGCGCCCCGCTCGGCAAGGCCGATGGGAGAACCTGGCGAAGAAAACCATTGAAATCAATTATTAGTTGCCTATACTTTTATTGATATCTCTTTTCTGTTTGTGATGTTTATACTGTTTGCTCGAGGTTCATATGAAAACAATCACGCGCTTTGCTTCCGCGGGAATCATTTTGGCATCAATTCAACTCTCGTTCGTCGCGTCTCCGGTCCGCGCCCTTCAATCCGAAGAGGAAACGCTCTTTGACGAGCTTCCCATCGTCAACATCTCCGCCATGTACGGTGAACGGCTTGATCGGGCGTCGGGCATCGTCTCCGTGATCACGGCGAACGACATCAAACGCATGGGCGCCCGGAACTTGAGCGACGTCTTCGACATGGTGCCGGGGATCGAATCCACCATGAACACCATGGGGAACACGCCTCCCGTCATCCGGGGCGTCGGAAGCCGGGACTCCGCGCAAGTGAAATTCATGGTCGACGGGGTCCATGTCAACGACTTGATGGGCGGAAGCGGCTTCCCCGGCCACGCCGACATGTTACTAGAAGATGTGGAACGCATCGAGTTCATCCGCGGCCCGGGATCAGCCCTCTACGGTGAAAACGCCCTGGCGGGCGTGATCAACGTTATCACGAAGACGGCGGAGAACAACAAGGGGATCCGCACGTCCGTCCGCTATGGAAGCTTCGACCAGGCCGGAGCCTCCTTTCAACTCGGCCGGAAAGGGCAGGGGATGAACCTCTTCGCCACCCTCGAGGGAGTCACGACCAACGGGTATAAAGCCACCGTTCAACGGGACCGGCTCTATGGCTTATCTTACGTCCAGGCCCCGGGACCGGCGAACAACGAGCTCGAACGGATGCAGGCCAGCCTAACCCTCTCCGGGAGGAGCTGGGACCTGCGGTACCGGCGGGTCGACAACAGCAAGGATCCCATCGTCGGGATCACCTACGCCCTCACGCATCCTGAAAAAGACCTGCGCGTGAACGTGATCTATGATTTGGTCGCCTTTAAGCACTTATTGAACCTGGGTCCATTGAGCCTGACGTCCGGCGTCAGCGTTTTTGATTACCGTCAGGAGCAGGAGTTCATCCTGTTCCCCCAAGGCTACGTCATCAATGCCGACAGGGACGGGGATGGAGACATTGAATATTTCCGGGATGGGGTGAGGGCGACCCCCAGCCACGCCAATCGCCGGGTTTCCATCGGGAACGTCTTGAGATACAACGGCCTCCCCAGCCACGACATCCTTCTTGGCATCAATTACGATATCATGGACCAATACGATGTCCGGTACCTGTCCAACTACAACCCCCTGACAATGGCCGTCCTGAACGACGGGAGCCGACTGATCGACATCTCGAACACGACCAACTGGAACAAGAACGTCAGCCGCTACTTGGTGGCGGGATTCGCCCAGGACAAAATCTCCCTTTTGAACAGCCTGTCTTTGACTTTGGGCGCTCGGTACGACAAGTACAACGACATCGGTGACACCTTTAACCCCCGGGCATCTTTGGTGTGGTTCCCTACCGAAGCGCTGACGGCGAAACTGCTTTACGGCTCGGCTTTCCGCGCGCCGAACTTCCGTGAACTCTACAACATCAACAACCCGGCCAACCTGGGGGACCCGAACCTCAATCCGGAGGAGATCAGCACCTATGAGGCCGGCGCCTATTACAACTTCGACAACAAAGGCTCTCTGGTCGGGATGAACGTTTTCTATAACCGCGTCCGCAACCTCATGGACCTCTACAAACCGGCGGGGACGACCGCTTTATATTGGGGGAACACGTCCAAAGTAGACTTCTACGGGATGGAAATGGAAGGGAAGCTCAGCTTGTCGAACCGTCTTTCGGGGAACGTCGCTTATGCCTATCTCGACGGGAAGGACAAGGTCATCAACCACCAACCGGGCTATTTGCTGAGGAACAAAGCGTCCACCGGCCTGACCTATTTGATCTTCCCGAACACGACCCTTAACGCCACAACGGTCTATTATTCCCACCGCCACAGGGCCGAAGGAGACAGCCGTCCCCATGTGCCGGGATACACCATCATGAACACCAACCTGCTGTATGAGAGAGGGGCCCTCAGCCTGTCCTTTTCCATCCACAACATCTTCGACAGATACTATGTCTCTCCGGACTCAAGCAAACTCATTTATTACGACTTCCCGCGGAGCGGCCGCGACGTGATCGCCAAAGCGGGATATAAGTTTTAACCGGGACGATGCCTAGCGGCGGCGTCCCGTCCTACAAACCGGGACGATGCCTAGCGGCATCGCGGTCCACCCACCACGTCAAGGAACCCGGCGCCGGTCGCACGAGTTGAGCCGGAAGACGGAGCGATGAATCGTTGAGGACGCTTCGGACGATCTCGGCTTTCTGAGCCCCCGCCACAAGGAAGAAAACCCTTTCGGCTTGGTTGATGACTGGAAGAGTCAAGGTGAGCCTTTCGGGCGGAGGCTTGGGTGCATCCCGGACGGGGACGACCCATCGAACCGATTCCAAGAGAGCCGTTGAACCCGGGAACAGGGACGCCACGTGCCCGTCCTCCCCCACTCCCAACAAGACCAAGTTGAACCGCGGCGGATGGCCGCCGAAATAGTCTCGCAGAGATTTTTCATATCGCTCCGCTGAGCTCTCCAGGGACCCGGACTCCGTCGGCATGGGATGGATATTTTCCTGGGGGATCGGCACTTTGTCCAGGAAGGCTTGGCGGGCTTGAGCGGCGTTGCTGTCCGGGAGATCCGGCGGCACAAAACGTTCGTCTCCCCAAAAGACATGCATGCGCGGCCACGGGACCTCCGTGCGGTGAGGCGGAGAGGACAATCGCTCGTAGAGCCGGCGCGGGGTCGCTCCCCCCGCGAGCACGAGGCTGAACCGGTCGGCCTGTTTCAATACGGAGACCGCCAGCTCCTGAATTTGGCCGGCCACGGCGCGGGCCAGGCCGTCCTCATCGTCGGCGATCCGAACATCCACTACACATTCCTCCAACAATGTCCGAACTCCGCGAGAAGGCCGTCGGCGTGTTCGGGCCCCCAGCTCCCCGCTTCGTAAAGAGCCGGGCCGGCCGGATCCTCCTTCCATCGGGCCAGGATCGGCTCCATGAGGGCCCAGGACAGGTTCACGGAATCTTCCCGGATGAAAAGCATCTGGTCGCCGGCCATGCAGTCGAGGAAAAGCCTCTCATAGGCCTCGGGAGGCTCTCCGAAGGAGGACTCGTAATTGAAATCCATCGTCACGCAGCTCATGCACAGCTTCGGGCCGGGGTGCTTCGTCTCAAAGGACAAGGAAATTCCCTCTTCCGGCTGGATGCGCAGGACCAGGGTGTTGGCGAGGATGTCCGTTGACCGGATGGGCTCGAAGATGAGGTGCGGGACCGCCTTGAAATGGACCGCGATCTCGGAGACCCGCTTGGCCATGCGCTTGCCGGACCGAAGGTAAAAAGGCACGTCCCGCCAGCGCCAATTGTCGACGAAGAGCCTCATCGCCGCGAAGGTCTCCGTCAGGGAATCCGGGGAGACGCCCGGCTCATCGCGGTACCCGCGCGCGTTTTTCCCGTTCACGAGCCCCGGCCCGTACTGGCCGCGGATGACGGATTTCGGGACGTCCTCATAGCGGATGGGCCGTATGGCCCGGAGGACTTTCGATTTCTCGTCCCGCACGCGGTTGGCGACGAAAGCCCCGGGAGGCTCCATCGCCGTGATGCACAAGAGCTGAAGGAGGTGATTCTGGAACATGTCCCGCAGCGTTCCGGCTTCCTCAAAATATCCCGCCCGATGGCCGATGCCGATGTCCTCCGCCGCCGTGATCTCCACGTGGTCCACGAAATTCCGGTTCCAGATGGGCTCGAACATGATGTTGGCGAAACGGAGCACCATCACGTTCTGGACGGTCTCTTTCCCCAGGTAATGGTCGATCCGGTAAATCTGTCTTTCCTTGAAATGGGACCGGATTTGCTTGTTCAGCTCCCGGGCCGAGGCGAGGTCCCGGCCGAAAGGTTTCTCGACGATCAGGCGGGACCAACCGCGCCCATCGACGCCCTCCTGGGCCAAATGAGCCTCTCCCAATCGCTGGAAAACGGTTCGGTAGAGGCTCGGAGGGATGGAGAGGTAGAAAACCCGGTTGCCGCGCGTTTGATGCGTTTCATCCAGCGACTTTAGGCGGGAAGCCAACGCCTGGTAAGCGAACGAATCATCGTACTGGCCGGTGAAATAATAGAAGGAGGACAGGAATTCCCTCAGGAAGGAATCGTCCTCCAAGTCTTTCATGCTCTTCTTTAAAGAGGCGAGCACTTTGGCTCGGAAGGAATCGTCCGAAAGCGGGGTGCGTCCCATGCCGATGGCATAGAACTGCTTCGGCAGGAGCCCTGACCGCCGGAGGTGGAAGAGGGAAGGGAAGAGCTTTCGTTCCGCCAAGTCTCCGGAAGCTCCGAAGATGACGAGGCCGCAGGGGTCCGGGCGGGTCTCTATGCAAAACTGCTCTTGAATCTTCGTCTGTATAGTGGCTCTGGGAGAATCGCTTTGGAGAGGCATGGGGCCTCCGGATTATTTCGTTTTAACGGCGTGGCCGCCGAACTCCGCGCGGAGAGCGGCGAGGACTTTCGCCGCGAACGATTCCGGCTGGCGGGAGAGAAACCGGGCGAACAGCGAGTAGGTGATCACCGGGGCCGGCACGTTCGAATCCATCGCTTGCTGGACGGTCCAGCGGCCTTCCCCGGAATCTTCCACGTAATCGGAGATCCGGGCCAGGTCGGGATCTTTTTCAAAAGCGCTCTCGGCCAGTTCCAGCAACCATGACCGCACGACGCTGCCTTGGTTCCAAAGATGGGAAACGTTTTTCAGGTTGAGGTTGAACGGGGATGTCTTCAAGATCTCAAACCCCTCGGCATAAGACTGCATCAGGCCGTACTCGATGCCGTTGTGCACCATCTTGACGAAATGACCGGCTCCCGCCGGACCGCAGTGGAGGACGCCTTCCGTGTTGGGGGCCAGCGTGGCCAAGGCGGGTTCCAGGCGACGGAAATCTTCGGCTTCTCCCCCCACCATGAGACAGTAACCGACTTTCAGGCCCCAGATCCCTCCCGACGTCCCCGCGTCCATGAAATGGATGTTTTTCCCGCGGAGCTCCTGGAAACGCCGCATGGAGTCCGAATAGCGGGAATTGCCGCCGTCGATAATGAGGTCGCCGGGGGCGAGATGGGGGACCAACTCGTCGATCATCTTCTGGGTGGCGTCTCCGGCCGGGACCATGATCCAGACCGCGCGGGGTTTGGCGAGCTTCACGGCGAGCTCCTCGAGAGAAAAAGCCCCCTCGGCGCCCTTCTTCATGATGTCCTGAGTTTTCGCGGCGGTGCGGTTGTAGGCCACCACCCGGTGTTTCCCCCTCAACAAACGCTCCGCCATGTTGGCGCCCATGCGCCCCAGCCCGATGAAACCCAGCTCCATTGTTGCCTCCCTATCGGCGGACGGCCGTCGTCCTGAAAGACCGGTTCAATTTGTCCAAATCCCCCGCCACATCGACGGACAAATGCAGACGGATGACGCGGCGCCCATGTTTTTTTAAAGCCTGGAAATCGCCCAGGGCCTGGGCCCGTTTGAGCGTTGACAAACCGTAGGAGGCCTCCGGGATGGGCGGGTCCTCTTGATCGTCGGCCACGATCTGCAGGAACAGGCCGCTGTTGGCGCCGCCCTTGTGCAATTGGCCTGTGGAATGTAAAAGGCCCGGCCCATATCCCAAGGTGGCGGCGGCGCGGCCGGCGTCCCGGGCCTGATGCCGCAAAAGCTGCAAGGCATTGTGGTTGGCTTCATCCGGCGTGACATACGCCATCAGAGCGAGGTAACCTCCCCGTTGGGCCGTGGCCCAATAGGCGGACAACGCCTGTCCGATGGACGCCCCCCTCATCCGTTGATCCTGAAGGAACGATTCGGTCCGCTCATCCGCGGAGACGCGGAAGTTGTTTTCCTCCCAAAGGGGCGGGTCTTCCGGAAGCTTTCCGGAGGCGATGAATTGCGAAAGGACGTTTTGGGTGTTGGCCTTGCTTTCCTCCACGTTCGGCTCCCCGAAGGGGTTGATTCCCAGAAGCGTGCCGCAAACGGTGGTGGCCAACTCCCAGCGGAAAAATTCCCGGGCCAGGTCCAGGACGTCGTCCAGCTCGAAGCGGAGGACGGGATGACCTGCGGCTTCCAGAGCCTGCAGTTTGTCTTCCGTCGTTTTGTCATAGCCTCCCGCCAGTTTCATGAAAACGAAGACGCGGTCGGCGCC
>JACQPF010000010.1 GCA_016207625.1 Elusimicrobiota bacterium
ATGCTTGATCTTTGAGAGCTTTCCGTGCATCAACCGTTTCGCCCGAATGATTTTCCCTCCGAAGGCGTATCCAAGAGATTGGTGACCCAGGCAAACCCCGAGAATGGGCAGCCGGCCGGCAAATTTCCGAATGACATCGACGGAGACGCCCGCTTCCTTCGGCGTGCAAGGGCCGGGCGAAATCAGGATACGGCCCGGCCGCATTTTTTCCACGTCACCCGCGTCCAGGCGGTCGTTCCTCGCCACGCGGACGTCCTGGCCCAACTCACCCAAATATTGGACGAGGTTGTAAGTGAAGGAATCGTAATTATCAA
This sequence comes from Elusimicrobiota bacterium, assembly GCA_016207625.1. Classification (GTDB taxonomy): domain Bacteria; phylum Elusimicrobiota; class Elusimicrobia; order FEN-1173; family FEN-1173; genus JACQPF01. The sequence goes on from JACQPF010000010.1 coordinate 315, forward strand.
TAACGAGGATCTGGCTCAATTCTTCTCCTCCGCAAGGCGGATGGCGCTCAGCATGGCCGCGGCCTTGCTTTGCACCTCAAGGAATTCCCGTTCCGGCACGGAATCGGCCACGATTCCCGCGCCGGACTGAATGAAGGCCCGGCGGCCCTCCAAAACGATGGTGCGGATGGTGATCGCCATGTCCATGTTGCCGGAATAGGAGAAGTAGCCGACGGCGCCGGCGTAGGGTCCCCGGCGGGCCTTTTCAAGCTCCTCAATGATTTCCATGGCTCGGATCTTCGGGGCCCCGCTCACTGTCCCGGCCGGGAAACAGGCCTGGAACAGATCAAACGCGTCGTGCGGCCCGTTCAATTCCCCCAGAACGGACGAAACCATATGCATCACGTGGCTGTAGCGCTCGATTTTCATGAACTCAGGCACCTGAACCGTGCCGGGCCGGCACACCCGGCCGAGGTCGTTTCGGCCAAGGTCGACCAGCATCAAATGCTCGGCCCGCTCTTTTTCATCTTTGAGCAGATCTTCCGCCAAGGCCATGTCTGCGGCCTCGTCCGAACCCCGGCGTCGTGTCCCGGCGATGGGCCGGGTCTCCGCACGGCGGCCTTCCAGCCGCACCAGCATCTCGGGACTTGAACCGATGATATGAGTTTCTCCGTCTCTCAGGAAATACATGTAGGGCGACGGATTGATGCAGCGGAGGGACCGATAAATGTTTAAGGGATGGGCTTTCGTCTTCAATGAAACGCGGCGGGAAAGCACCGCCTGAATGATGTCCCCGGCGGCGATGTACCCCTTGGTCCTTCGCACCGCTTCCATATATTCTCTTTTTCCGCCGGATTGGACGGGAGCCTTCCGGACCTGCGGGACGGGAAACAGGGTCGGCGCGAACGTGGGCTGGTGGATGTCGCGCACGATCTTCCGTAAAGCCTTTTCGGCCTGCCGGTAGGCCGCCGCCGGATCCTGCCCTTTTTCGACGGGGACGCACCGCACCACTTTCACGGTGTGGGCCACGTGGTCGAAGACGAACATGTCCCGGGTGAAAAAGAAAAAACTGTCCGGCAGGCCAAGGTCGTCCCGCCCAAAGGAAGGAAGCTTTTCAAAGAACCGCACCATGTCGTAGCTGACGAAGCCCACCGCCCCGCCGAAGAAGCGCGGCAGGCCCTTCACCTCGGCGGCTTTGTGGTCTTTCAAAAGGCGCCGGACGTCCTCCAAAGGGTTCTTGCTGACCCACTGCCGGGAGCGATGCCCGCTCTCAAGGGACAGTGTCTCGCCCCGGCTGCGAAGCACCTGCGCCGGATCGAACGCGGCGAAAGAATATCGGCCCAAGTGCTCTCCCCCCTCCACGCTCTCAAGGAGGAAGCAGGCGCGGCTTTTCTCGTAGCGGGCGTGAAAGAGGGACATGGGCGTCAACTCATCCGCCAAGCACTCGATATAAACGGGAATGATGGTATGGCTTTTCGCCAGCCTTCGGAATTCGCTCAAACTCGGATAGATCATGAGTTCAATCCACTCCCATCACTTTCCCCATTAAGTTTTCCACCGGAATGAAGTAAACGGGCCGCCCCGTTTCGGGATCCTTCCAGTCCCGGCTGTCGCCGGACTCATCCCGGTTGTCGCCCAGGACGAACACATGGTTCCGCGGCACGCGCCCCGGTTCGATGTTATCCCCCACCAGCATCTCGTCGGCCCGGGTGTGCTGGACATACGGTTCATTCACCGCTTGGCCGTTGATGAGGACCTGCTTTTTTTCAATGCGGACTTCGTCGCCGCCCACCGCGATCACGCGTTTGACCACGTCCTTGTCTTCCGCTGGTGAAGGCAAAACCACCACTTCGCCCCGCTTGGGCTGACGAACCTTATAGATGGCCTTGTTGACGAAGGCGTGATAACCCACGGGCAGAATCGGTTCCATGGAGGCCGTGGCGATCACGATCCCTTCCACCAAACACCCCCGAAGGATCCACGCGCCCAGCGCGCCCAACGACAACAAAAAAAACCAACGTTTCATGAAATAGACAGTACGCGTTCAGGATTTTTTATAAACCTTGTCCGGGTCAAACAACGGCTCCCCGCGGATCACCAATTCCCCATTCGCTTCCACGTGATGAAAAAAACACGACCGCCGCCCCGAGTGGCAGGCCGCGCCGCCGACCTGCTTCACCTTGATCAGCACGCAGTCCTTGTCGCAATCCAGCGCGATGGATTTCACTTCCTGCACGTTGCCGGACTCTTCGCCCTTCCGCCAAATTTTGTTGCGCGACCGGCTCCAGAAAACGCCCCGCTTCTTCTCAATGGTCTCCAAAAGGGCTTCGCGGTTCATGTACGCCACCATGAGGAGTTCGCCGTCGTCGGCGTCCTGCACCACGG
>JACQPF010000135.1 GCA_016207625.1 Elusimicrobiota bacterium
GGCCTGCTGGAGGTCCACCTGGGCGTTGATGCCGGCCGAGAGGAACCCCGTGGAGTGGATCTGGGAGGCGTCAAATCCATAGTCCACGTCCACCCGATAGGACACGTCTTTGTCCGATTTCCCAGACACCACCACCTCCGCGTTTTGCAGGGTGAAGCTGTTGGCCCGGGCATCGAAGGTGCGCAGAACGTTGGTGGTTTGTTTGTTGAAGTTGTAGTTGTAGCCGAAGTCCACGAAGCCGTTCACGTTCGGGCCTTCGGCGGCCAATCCCCGGCCGGTCAAGAGCAAGGGAAGCAAGAACGGACCCAGGATCCAAGCAACTGATTTGCGGGATTTCATGAAGAGTGTCCTCCTTTGGTTGGACAGTGCTTGTTATAAGGTAAAGTTTATTAAAAATTAACATCCAATTGCGTGGTCCATTTCCATTCGCCGTTGATTGTTTTTTCATTGAACCAAACGGGGCCTGTGAGGAGGCTGGTGTTCTTGTTGAAGAAATAATAAAGCCCAACGCCACCGCCGCCCAAGGCGTTGTCTCCAGAGGCATAATCCCCCGCGAAGATGATTTTGCTGTAAGACCCCTCCGGGGATTCTACCGTCCAGAAGCCTCTGTCATATCCGGCCATGAGGCCTGAGTTCTCCTTTTCGCCTTTGCTGTTGAGGAGCAGTTTCTCGTTGCCTGTGTAGGCGCCGAGATGTAGCCGCCCCAAGCCCGATGGGAGCGAGCGGCCCGTAACGAACTGAAATATGTTCTGGTTCGTCACGTCTTTCTTCGTGCCCACGTTGAACACGCCCACCTGCAACGCCGGGGCGCCTTCAAAGAGGGCTCCCTCCGGAGCTCCGATCTTCGCGTTGAAGTAGAGGGGATAGTCCGTCGGTTCCAGCCAGTCAAAGCCCACTTCCATCTGCACTTTCTGAAAAGGCAGGACGCCGACCGTCAACCCCACGTCGTTGGCGAAGGTCTGGCCGCCGCGCGCAGGGCCCTTCTTTGATACGGTGGTGTAGTTGTCATAGGTCACATGCCCCACCCCATAGCCCTGGATGTCGATGACAGCGGGCGTCCAATACGTCGTGGAAGGTGTGGCCCAAGCTTGATGGGAAAGACCTGCGAAAAGAAATAATGAAACGAGGATGCGTTTTGCAGACTTCAGCGTGTTCCTTTTCATGAGATGCCTCCTGTTTGTTGTGTGTGGGATGGGAACGCAACGAAGGCGTTCGCCATTGTAACCATGACGAACGCCTTCGTTCGCAAAACGCGCACATCAGTGTGCGGGGAAACTTTTTAGCGGCCTAACCCTTTACGCAAAGTTTAAGGGACACTTTCGCTAGCCCTTTACGCAGAGCTTCAAGGACACTTTCGCTAGCCCTTTTCGCAGAGCTTCAAGGACAGCGGCGACCCGGAGGGTCGACACCTCCGCTAGCAATCGAAGTAAAGGTAGAACTCGGCTGGGACGGGACGTAGCCGGACGAAATCGTGCTCCTTTTTCCGTTTGTATTCGATCCAGGTCTCGATGAACTCCTTCGAGAACACGCCGCCCTCTTGCAAGAAGGCGTTGTCTTTCTCGAGGCAGTTGAGGGCCGCTTCCAAGGATCCCGGAACTTGAGGAATGGCCTTGGCCTCTTCGCCGTGGAGCTCGAAGATGTCGACTTCGTAGGGCTTGCCCGGGTCGATCTTGTTCTTGATGCCGTCCAGGCCGGCCATGAGCATGGCCGAAAACGCCAGATAAGGGTTTGAGGCGGCGTCGGGCGGACGATACTCGATGCGTTTCTGTTTCGGATCGTTGGAATACATGGGGATTCGCACCGCCGCCGAGCGGTTGCGGGCGGAGTAAGCCAGGTTCGTGGGGGCCTCATAGCCCGGCACCAACCGACGGTATGAGTTGGTGGTGGAGTTGCAGATGGCGCAGAGGGCCGGCGCATGTTTCAAAAGCCCGCCGATGTACCACAGGGCGAGCTGAGACAGCCCGCCGTATCCTTTGGCGTCGAAGAAGAGGGGAATTCCCTCTCTCCAAAGGGACTGGTGGCAGTGCATGCCGGTGCCGTTGTCTCCAAAAAGGGGCTTGGGCATGAACGTGACGACCTTGTTGTGAAGGCGCGCCACGTTTTTCAGGATGTATTTGTAAAGCACCAGCTGGTCGCCGGCGGAGGTCAGCGTTCGCACGCCCACCCCGATTTCGCCTTGGCCCGCGGTGGCCACCTCGTGATGGTGGAGGTCGATGTCCAGTCCCGCCTCTTTCATTTTCAGGATGGCTTCGGACCGGAAGTCCTGGAGCGTATCCATGGGCGGAGTGGGGAAATAGCCTTCTTTATTGCGGATCTTGTTGCCGAGGTTGACGCTCCCGTTCGACTCCTTGCCCGCGTTCCAGATGCCTTCTTCAGAATCCACCTCATAGAAGGAAGCGCGCTGACCCACATCGAAACGGACGTTGTCGAACACGAAAAATTCCGCCTCAGGGCCCCACCAGCTGGCGGTGGCGACGCCGGTTTTTGCGAGGTAATCCTCAGCGGCGTGGGCGATGCTGCGCGGGTCCTTTTTGTACCCTTTGCCGCTGACAGGGTCCTTCACGTTGCAAAGGAAGGAAAGGGTGGGAACTTTGAGGGCCGGATCGATGAAGGCGGTGGTGGGGTCCGGCATGAGCAGCATGTCGGATTCGTTGATGGCCTGA
>JACQPF010000136.1 GCA_016207625.1 Elusimicrobiota bacterium
ACGGGCGATCCGTCCGTATTTGCAAAGACCGGATGCCACACCAATGAGAAGCTGGAGCGGTTGGAGGCCATGGCGCCGATGAGCCCCGTCGGAGCTTTCGGCCGGTTCAGGATGGGGACGGCGAAACGGAAAACGCTCCGGCTCACGGTGACGGCCCCTTCCTTGTCGGCGGCCGCCACCTTCCAGTAATAGGTTCGGTTCTCAAGGATGGGCGAGGTCATCGTGTAATAGGAGGTGGTCAGGCCGGTGATGGTCTGGCCTCCAGAAAAGTCTGCGGAGGTGGCGATGGACAAGGTGTAGGACAAGGTGTCGTTCACGTCCACGTCCACGGCGTCTTCCCAATCGAACGCGGGCGTGATGGTGCCCGCGTTGGAGTTGTCGGCCGGGGTTAGGAGACCGAAGTCCCCTGGCGCGGTGTTGGCCACGGAAACCACGAACACGCCGCCCGCCACCAACGTCTCTCCGGAATCCTGCAGCACGGGCGGAACTCCCCGGTAGCCCCCGGCCCGCACGCGCCAATAGTAGGTGGTGTCGTCCAGCAGGTTGTTGGTCACCTGGAAGAAGGTGTCCGTGAGAGGGATGCCCTGGGTCCCGACGAAGTCCGGCCGGTTCGACAGGTCCAAAGAGTACCGGACGTTTTCCAGAGGATCCGGGTCCACCGCCGCGGTCCATTGCAGGAATGGCTTCAAGGTCGTCACGAGGACGCTCCCGGTCGGCGTCAAGAGCTCGAAGGCTGTCGGCAACTCCTTCTCCACGTCCACGGTCAGCACCCGGTGGGACCCCGAGGAGCGGCGCTTGTCGCCGCTGGCGTCTTCCGCCTCCACATACCAATACATGGGGATGTTGTCGGCGGTCGTGGTGCTGTAGGCGGGGCTGGAGAGGCCCGTCACCGTGGTGGCGTTGGCGAAGTTGGCAAAATTGGAGAAGACGAGGTTGTAGGTCACCGAATCCATCGGATCCGGATCCGAGGAGGCCTCCCATGAGAAATTGATCGTGGTGGTCGCGATCCGGGTTCCGTCGGCCGGGGAAAGCAGGCCGAACGTGAAAGGCAATGAATCGACGGCGTCGACATGGAACAGGAAAGACGCCTGAGAAGCGGCGGTGGTGCTGGACCCGTCCGTGGCGAAGGCCCGCCAATAATAGGTGGTGTTTTCCGAAAGGTCCACCGGGAGCGTGATCTGGGAAACGGCCAAGCCAGCGCTGGAGGTGAAGGATGTGAAAGAGGACTCCAGAGAATATTCCACCCGGTAGGTGATGCTGTTGCCGGGATCCGTGTCGGAGGAATCCGCCCAGTCCAGCGTGGGCCGGGTGGTGTTCACGTTCGTTCCGTCGGCCGGCGTCAGCAGGTTGAAAGCGGCGGGCGCCGTGTTGGTCTGGTTGAGGAAGATTGAATAGGCCTGGGACGCCGTCCGCGTCGCGCCGTCCGCGTCCGCCGCGGTGACCCGCCAGTAGGTGGTCACGTCTTCCACAAGGACGGACGAGCCGATGTCGTAGGACAGGCCCGTGATCCCCGCGAAAGACGTGACCCCGCCGGCAAAAGCGGCATCCGTGGAATACTCCAAGGTGTAGGTGAGGACGTCGCCATAGACGGAATCCAGGTTGGCCGCGGCGTTCCAGCCGAAGGCCGGGCTGGCGTCCGCGGTGATAAACCCGTCTGCCGGAGACGTGAGTGAAAAGGTCCCCGGCAAATTGTTGGAGGGCACCGCCTGCGCGGTGGAACCCGCGATGACGGTGCCGGCGTTGGAAGCGTCGTCCTCGGCGCGAACGGCAAAATAGTAAGCCTGGCCGTTCGTCAGGCCGTTCACATAGGTGCTGATGACGATGCCGGGTTCGGAGAACGCCGGGATCACGATTTCGCCATACGGCTGCGTGTCGAACGTCGCCTCGGTGACCACGTGGTCCGTGGAATAACGCACCCGGAACTGCCCGCTCAGCGTCCCCAGGCTTCCGTTGTCGCCCGGGGACGTCCAGGAGAGGTTCACGCGCCGCCACACCGCCGTCGCGCCCAGGTTCGTGATGGAGGCGGGCGAGGTCACGTCCCTCTGGGCCCAAATCGTGGCGCCGTTGGACAAGCCGCCGGAGTTCAGAGCTTCGTCCAGATTCCAGACCCGGATGTAATAGGTCGCGCCGCCCGTCAAGTTGGTCAGAGTCTGAGCCACGTCCTCGCCGGCGCCGACCGAGGTGGCCTGGTTCACCTGGTAGGTCGATGTCGAAAAGGTGTAGTTTACGTTCGTGCTGTAATCGATGCGGAGCCGGCCGCCGGCGATGTTCATTGAGGCCCCATCGTCGCCGGGAGCCGTCCAGGTGAGCCGGATCTCTCCCTCCGTGGTCCCCGTGAAAGCCGCGAGGTTGCCGATGGCCCCCGGGGCCTCGCTGTCCAAGGTGACGGTTGTGGCCGAGACCGTCGACGTGGATTCCAAAACGGCGCTGGGGAAGTCCCCCACCGTCCCCAGGTCCACAACTGAGACTTTATAAACGTAAGTCGTTTCATTCAAAAGGCCGGCGTGCTGGAAAGAAGTGAAGCTCGTCGGCGTGCTCCCGGCGAGAAAGAAATCGGTGTAGGGCGCCGTGGACGAGTAATAAATTTTGTAGACATCCAGGTCCGGCTCACCCGTGACGGCGTTCCAGGTCACGGCGGCGGAATGGTCTGCACCCGTGGCGCCGACTCCCGTGGGGACCGGCGGCACGAGGTCCTGGGCCATGGCGAACCGCTGCGGGTTGCTCGCGGTGGCCCAGGACCCGGTGAGCCCCGCCTCATCCACAGCCTTGATGGCGAAATAGTAGGTTGTGCCGGGGTTCAACCCCGTG
>JACQPF010000137.1 GCA_016207625.1 Elusimicrobiota bacterium
GGGACGGCGGTGCTTCCTCCCATAATACTGAAGATTCTCTTGGAAACCTCGGCGCCTGCTTCCGCTCGGCGAACCAAGTCCTCAAAGTCTTCTCCCGGGCGGTCCTGGCGGGCATAACCGATGGAAACAGAAGGATGGATCCTGCAAAGCCAATGCCCGTATTGACCGACGGCCTCATTTCCAAGGGCGTGCCTTAAAACGCGAGGGCTCACGCCCGCGTTGTTCAGAAATCCTTGCAAACCGCGCGACGACCCATCCGTTCCGTCGTCAACCACGCCTAAGATGGGTCCATGGTCCGTGAATGAAACAAACCCACCGGCACTTTCGATCCTTTGCACCTCTTGCGGCGTGATGCGGTCCAGCCTTGTGAAGCGGAAGGAGACCGAGGCCAACCTGTCTGTGATTCGCTGAAGGATGTCATAAACCTCTTTTTCCGCCATGCCGGGAAGACTGAGGGTCAGGAACAGCTCATCGCCGGACACTCGGGCTTGGGCGATCCCCGCTTTTTTCAGGCGAGCCTTTAATTTCATTCTCCTGTATTTGTCCGGGCTCAACCCACGTTCGGCAAGCACTTCACGGAGGGTTTCGTTCATGGATCTTTCCACTGCGGCGATGACGGCGTCGCCACCGCGTTTCCCTGTCGCTGTATTGGTGAGCGAAACGATATTTACATCCACAGACACGACCGTTCCCGGATTTTGCTCCAAATGCTCTTTCGCCACTTCCATAAAACTTTTATCGGGCGGGGAAGGCTTGTGAACATCGTTGAGCACCGGCGAGGCGGGGCGGGCCCATTCGAGGCCGGGCACCTTCGATAGCCCGGCCACGCAGGCGCTGTTCCAGGTCATATGCGCGGATTGGACGGCATTCAGCCGGCTCACGGGCCCCGTGGTCATAGGCAAGAACGTGAGCGCGGAAGTGAGGACCAGGCCCTGGCCCAGCCTTAACACAACGAAGGGAAGGAACGCTTTCAGCGATAATTTATTTTCTCTGCGCAATTCGATAATGTCCTGGGGCATATGCCAGGCGGTGAAGACCAGTGTGGTCAGGCCGACGGCCCAGAGCTGGGACACACCAGAGGGGTCCAGCCCCAGAGCGCCGGCGATGGATTGCAGGAGCCAATCAATGAAATAAGTTTCAATAATGGGGACAACGACCACGACCAGGAAATTTTGCACACCTTTCAGCGCCTGCTTCAGATTAACAAACACCTCATCAATGAGTTCGGGGTTGCCTTGTGTAAGTTGCAGGTTCCGATCTCCAATGTTGAACTCCAGCGGGTTCTCCGGAGCGGTGACCGGCCGTTCCGCGCTCCCTTGGCTCACATGAACAACGACCGTCTTCCCGCCTTCCTCGGTTGTTTTCATCGTCACCTGAACGCCGTCCACGGTGGCCTTATAGGCGAACTTGACGATGCTGCTGAAACGTCCTCCACCTTCTTTCGTCCATTGTTCGACAATTCCCCCCGCGCCGGACAGGACGGCCAGAGAAATGACGAGAACCAGATACACCCTTTCCAGCACGGCTTGGCCCATCTTGCCCAACAGAGGGGTCGTTGCCGCGGCGGCGGGGGAAGCCAAGTTCAGGCGCTCTCCCGTGAAGATCTTTTCCAGAGGTGTCTTGCCGCGGTTGAACACATCCAGATATTCCGTTCCCGTGCCCTGAATTTTTTCGATGTGCGGCGACAGGACGGCGTAGGCCATGTTCTTTTCTTTCAAAAGCTTGGCGATGCCTTCGGAATGGAAAGCCCCGGCCACCAGCACGGCCACGTGGAAAGAGGACCCAAGCTCCTTCAGAAGGTTCTTCAGCAACACGCCGTCCCGGGCGATCACCAGGTCGTCGAACCTTTCAAAGGGGTCCAGGAGTTTCTCGAAATCGGCATCGAGCCTGTGTCCGCCTGACACCTCCTCCAGCCTTTCCGGAATCCGCCGGATCTCTGGCTTCCGGGCCACGTAGGCCTTTCTTTCCAAGGGGGTCAGTCCGAACTCCAGGAGATTTTTCACGAGAGCCAAGTCCTGGATCAACTGCAGAAGGTCCTTTTCCTCTTTTGTCTTCGCCAGAGCGGCCAGGCTCTCTTTCTCCAAGACGTCCATCTCACGGAAAAGCGATTCCCCTTCGATGGATTCCGCCAAAAGCACATAGCGAACGTATTTGTCCATCTCCGGCCATCGGCCCAGAGGGATGCTTTTCGCCTTGCACAAGGCCTTCAGGTGTTCGTAAAAAGCGCCGTACGTGAGCTTTTTGACTTTGTAGGAAAGGCTGATGGAGTGCAGAAGGTCAAGCTCGGAACTTGACAGCTTTTTCGCGATGGCCTGGGTGAGCTCCTGACGCTCTTTCTCCACCCGGTCGAAATCGAGCGATTGTTCTAACCCCCGGGCCTCCGCGAAGCGCCGGAGAGTGGGGCCCAACGATTTGCGGTGGCCGGTTTTTTTGGGCGCGGCGAGGAAAGTGAGGTGTTCCATCAGCCCCGATTGATCTCTGCGGAAGAGCTCAACCCTTCGGGTCATTTCCTTCAATTCCGTGTTGAAGAGGATGCCCTCCAACCTATGGAGGGAGGCGTCAATGGCTTGAACCGCCTTCTTGGCCTGGGGCTGCAGGGCCATGGCCTCTTTATACGCCTTCACGTTCGCGAGATACGTGTCTTCGTCCTCCACGCCCCAGAAATGGGGCGGCGTCTCGGCCGTGATCCCGGCGTATTCGATCCCGGAGATGAGAGAGGTCTTAAGGAGATGCTCCGCCACATCTTGGTTGATTTTCTTGTCCGGGAAGGTTCGGTAGGGATGGAAGTTGAAAGCGCCCTTCGCGCCCTCCACGCCCACGAGGATGGACGGCCCCTCGCCCTTCAGCGGCGCCAATCGTGAAGGACCGGTGGAGGCCCCCTTCGACTTGCGCCGGGCCGCGTCCATTTCCGCCAGGGACGTGATGATCCCGGCGATGTTCTTCTGGGCTTCGTAGTTGCCGTGGGCGTCTTGAACGAAAATGACCATGGGGTCCCCCGCAAGCCACTCGGAGGGCAGGTGGATCTCCTCGATGTCCGCGTGGCGGGACGGAACCGACTTGAACCATTCCGTTAAGGACGGCGGCAGCAGCGCGGCGATTTGGGCCTGAACATCGGAAAGTTTGAGGGTGAGGTCTTCTTTTTCGTTCGACAAACGTATGGCGGGGGCTTGCCCGAGGTTTTGGGTGAGGACGTCTTGCTCAAGGCGGGGCATCTGCGCGAGCAAGGGAGCCGATTCTTTTTTCGCCGATTTCCTCAGCTTCCAGAAATCATCCCCTTGGGCGGAAAGGCCCACCACCTGCGTGAGGAAAACGCAGAACGCCAAGCCGGAGGCGATGCATTTCTTCTTCAAAGAGTTCATGGTCACTCCCATAC
>JACQPF010000011.1 GCA_016207625.1 Elusimicrobiota bacterium
GATGATGCCGGACTCGTCCAGGCTGATCAATGAATCCGCGCCCACGTTCGGGATGTCGCGGGTGATTTCCTCCGCGCCCATCTTCGTGTCGCGCGCTTCCACTTGGAACTCGGAAATATGGATGGAGGTGAAAACGTCGTCGCGCACGAGGCGCTCGGAGAGCAGGATGGCGTCTTCAAAGTTATAGCCTTCCCAAGGCATGAAGGCCACCAGGCAGTTCCGCCCGAGAGCGAGTTCCCCTCGTTCGGTGCACGGCCCGTCGGCCAGCACGTCGCCCTTCTTCACCTTCTGGTTGTGCCGGACGCAAGGGACTTGGTTGATGCAGGTGTCCTGGTTGGACCGGGCGTATTTCCGGAGCGGGTAGATGTCCACGCCGCTTTTGCCTTCATCGCTCCATACCGCCACGTGGTCCGAGGCCGCGGTCAGGATCACGCCGCCGCGTTTGGCCGTCTCGATGGCGCCGGAGTCCTTCGCGACGCGGTACTCGATCCCCGTGCCCACCAAGGGCCTCTCCGGGAAAAGGAGCGGGACGCTCTGCCGTTGCATGTTGGAGCCCATGAGCGCGCGGTTGGCGTCGTCGTGCTCCAGGAACGGGATCAGCGCCGCGGAAATCGACACCACTTGCACGGGAGAGATGTCCATGTAATCGATGTCCTCGGGGGCTTTGACGGGGAAGTCGCCCTTGTGCCGGCAGGCCACGGCGTCGGCCGCGAACCGCCCGTTCTTGTCGACGGGCGAGTTCGCCTGGGCGATCACGAACTCGTCCTCCCGGTCGGCCGTCAAATATTCGATCTCGTCCGTGACGCGGCCCTTCTCCACTTTTCGATAAGGGGATTCGATCAACCCGTATTGGTTGATGCGCGCGTAACAGGCGAGGGACGTGATCAAACCGATGTTCGGTCCTTCCGGCGTCTCGATGGGGCAGAGGCGGCCGTAATGCGTGTGATGCACGTCGCGCACCTCGAAGCCGGCGCGTTTCCGGTGCAAGCCGCCGGGGCCAAGGGCGGAGAGGCGGCGCTTGTGCGTCATCTCAGAGAGGGGGTTGGTCTGGTCCATGAATTGGGACAATTGGCTGGAGCCGAAGAACCGGCGGACGGCCGCCACCACCGGGGAGGCGTTCACGATGCCGCGGGGCGTCAGCTGAGTGTTCTCCTGGACGTTCATCCGCTCGCGGATGAGGCGCGCCATCTGGGCCAGGGCCGCGCGGACTTGGTTTTCCAAAAGCTCGCCCACCGACCGGATGCGGCGGTTGCCGAGATGGTCGATGTCGTCGATCTCGATCTTGACGGATTTTTTGTTGTACTCGAACCCGGGCACCTCGTTGTTGAGCATGATGACGTATTGCATGGTGGCGATGACGTCTTCGCGGTTGAGGGTGCGCCGGCGGTCGTTGGGGATTTCGAACTTCATGTCTTTACGGTCGGACAAGGCTTCGAAAAAGGGCATCAGCTTGCGGTTGATCTTGAAGCGTCCGACCTTGGTGAGGTCGTATTTGCGGATGGACTTGAACAGCATGTTGTCTAAATAGGTTTCGGCCTGTTCCGGCACGATGAATTCTTGGGCGCGCACGACGCGGTAGATGGCGTGGATGGCTTCCTTGCGGGTGCGGATGGTGTCCTTGAGGAGGGTGTTCCGGATGGTGACGTCGTTGACCTGCGGATCCATCTTCAACACGTCCGCCTGTTTGACCTTGCGGTCCTGCAGGCGAAGGAACACTTCCCGGGTGATTTCGCGGTTGGCTTCCAGGACGATCTCGCCCGAGGAGGTGTCCACCACGTCCTTGGCGACGATCTTGCCCACCACGTTTTCGGGTTTCGCGTTCAGGAGCGAAACGGTTTCGGTCTCATAGAAAAGGGAGAGGATATCGGCGTCCGATTCGATCCCCATGGCGCGCAGGAGGGCCGTGGCGGGGATCTTGCGTTTCTTGTCGATGCGGACGTAGAGCGCGTTGTTCAAGTCGAACTCGAACTCCACCCAGGCGCCGCGATAGGGGATGACGCGCGCGAAGAAAAGCTTTTTTCCGTAGGAAGAGATCTTTTTTTCCTCGTCTTCCTCGAAGATCACGCCGGGGGACCGGTGCAGCTGGCTCACCACCACGCGCTCCACTCCGTTGATCACGAACGTGGCGCAGGGGGTCATCAGCGGAAGGTCGCAGAGGTAGACTTCTTGCTCGGTGAGAACTTTCGGGCTGCCGCCCGGCTGCTTCTGCACGAGCCGCAGCCACGCGCGCAGTTGCGAGGAGCAGGAAGCGTCTTTGCTCAAGGCCTCTTCGATGGTGTACCGCGGCTCGCCCAGCGTGTAATGCATGAACTCCAATTGCAGCGTTTCGTCCGCGCTCGTGATGGGGAACACGTCCAAAAACGCCGCCTGCAACCCCTGGATTTTGCGTTCGCTCTGAGGCACGTCCTTTTGAAGGAACTCCTCGTACGAGCGCGTCTGCATTTCCAGAAGCTGTGGCAGCTCAATCGCTGGGCTGATCCGGGCAAAAGAGGTTTTTTTCATCTATTTATTTCTCCTGATGACGCTATCGGTCATCAAACAATCTCATTCCGCAAATCACATCAAACCCGTCCGTCTGAATTTTGGACATCCCCCGCAGGGGCGCCGCCGGCGGACCGATCCAATCCGTTGCTGAATGCTATTTTATTTCGATCGTTGCGCCGGCCTCGGCGAGCTTCTTTTTCATGTCCTCGGCTTGATCCTTCGGCAGGCCTTCCTTGACAGGCTTGGGAGCGGCCTCGACGAGATCCTTGGCTTCTTTCAAGCCCAATCCCGTCAGTTCGCGGACCACTTTGATGACCTGAATTTTTTTGTCGCCGACGCCGGCCAGGACAACGGTGAAGGAAGTTTGCTCCTCGGCCGCCGGGGCGCCGCC
>JACQPF010000128.1 GCA_016207625.1 Elusimicrobiota bacterium
AGGCGCCCTTGGGCGTCGTATCGGTTGTTGGCGCTTTGCTGCACGGTGACGTCGTCGCCCTGCCGGCGCACCTGGGTGCTGCTCAAGACGCGTCCGGTTTTGTCGTAGGTCGTGCCGTAGGTCTCAAGGTCGTAGCTGTCTTCGGTTTCAACGGAGCCGTCGGTCTTCAAGGTCTTCTCAATAAAGGTCGTGTTGCCGGACGTCATACGGCCTTGGCCGTCATAGGAGGCGCTTTTCAATGCCTCTTGGGTGACGCGGGCTCCCTCTTTCGTGGTCCTGTCATAGCCCGTCAGGCGGCCTTTGGAATCATAGGTTTGGTTTTTGGTCTCCTGGGAGTAGCGGCGCTCGGAGAAGCCGTCGGCCCTCTGGGCCGCCGACTGTCCTCGCAGTTCCGCGGAGAGGGCGGAGGTTTCCTGGCCCTGGCGGTAAAGCTCCACAATTTCCATCGTCTGGTCCGACACCTGCCCGGCTTTGTTCAGGGTCTGGCTCGTCACGCGGCTCATGTTCAATGTCCCGTCGCTGGAAAGCGCCAGGCCCGTCCCGCCAGTTTTCACCGAGCCATCCAAAGCCCCCGCTAGTTCAGCGAGATTGTCCGCCTTCGCCTCTTTCCCGTTGACCCGAAGGGTCCCGCTCCAGGTGAGAGTGGTGGTCTTCTTGGGGTCGTTCATGGCCAACTGAACAGATTGCTGTGTGCTATCCAAGGAGGTTTTCACCTTGGCCGATGCGCCCAGGTCCTTCAATGAATAGTTCTCCCCCGCCAGGCTGACGGACTCGCCGTCCAAAAGCTTTAAAGCGCTGTCCGTGCCCAATTGAACGGCTTTGCCGTTTTTAAGCACGAGGGTGAGCTGAGAAATTTGTCGAGCTGTTTCTTGGAAATCCATGTCGATCTTCGCTGTTTCGACATTGATGGCCTTGTCTTTTTCCGCCTGAATCTTAACCAGGCCGGCGGCATAGGCTTCTTTCATTTCGTTGAGATCGTCCTTCACAAGCTGGTAATTGTATTGGGCGCTTTCAAGGATTTCTTCAGCGATGTTCACTTCGTTTTGCGCCCCGCTCACCACTCCTTGCTGAGCGGTCACGGCGTCTTGGGCCGCGTCCATGCCGTCTTGAGCCGTTTCTCTTCGGGCCGCCGCGGCGATCGCGCGGGCCATGGCCTCAGCCAGGGCCTGCTGGGCCCGTTCGTTCACCGTTTGAGCATTGTTTTTTTCGGTTTCCAAGGAGGAAACCTCGCGGCGGAGGGTTTCCAACTGCGTTCCGAGGCTCTCCGCATATTGGCCCTGGCCCATGGATTGGTTCTTCAGCGATTGCAGCTCGTCCAGGGACGGAGGCTCCTGGCCGTTCCTTGAGCGGAGCGCCGCGACCAGGTCCGGCAGTTTTCCGCCGGTAACGGAATCCAGCGCGTTCGCCTTGGATTCGTCCGAGTCGGCTCCTCGGGCGATGGCGACATCCATCTGCCTTCTGTGCGTTTTGCCTCTCCTTTTGTATTTCTCAATGCGGTGGTGCATGATGTCGCCGTTGGCCTCAACCGTGATCCACTGCGTGCCCCAGTCCTCGCCTTTTCTCCAAATTTCCCGGCTTTCGTAATTGCCGATCACCCCGGACGCGGCGGAAATTTGCTCCGACAACTGCTGGGCGATGAGGTATTTCCGCTCCGCCTCCGTATAGTTCTCTTTGGCGAGGTCGTATTTTTTCCCCATATCCAACAAAGCCTCGGATTGGGCGTTGAACTTGCCGCTGGCTTCGTCAAAAGCCTTCTGCGCCGCCCGCGCCTCCGTTTCCCGCGCGGACTTCTCAATGGCCGTCAGGCTTTCGTCCCTCAACGCGTCCTCATAGCGGGTCCTCGCGGAGACCAGTTCCACCTCGCGGCTTTGCAGTTCCCGTTCGGCGGCGAGCAGGTCGTTGTTGGCTTCGCTCAGCTCGTTTTCAGCCGTTTGAAGCTCGAGCTCTTTTTTGTCGAAGAGCTGTTGATAAACCGATACGACGGCCGTTTCCGCCTCGATTTTCCGGTTGGCCTCTTCTTCAAGAGCTTTTGCGATGGCTTTGATTTCCTCGGGCCGCGAAACTCCGAATTGCGCCAGCAAGGCGGGGTCATCCAAGGAGTAGCCCCGCTTGTCCAGCGTGCTGAAAGCGCTTTCCATGTTCCCGTTGATGTCGTATTCCGCGCCCTCCAGGGTTTGGAAGGCCACCAGCCCCTCCACTTCTTTCTTATTCGAGAAGATGTCGTCGAGAAGAGCTCTCTTATCGGTGAGGCCGAGATCGTTCCATGCCAAATTTTTGCTGTCCACTTGCAGGCTTTCTCCGTCAAACGTCGCCTCGCGGTAGCCTACGGCCTGGTCAACGCCGTTGTAGCTAAAGCCCGTGCGGAAAAGATGTGAGAGTTTCTCGCCTTCCGTGGTCTTCATGGCGTAGTTCGCCATTCGCTGGGTTTTGCCTTCGTACTCAACCTGAATCTCATTGACCACTTTCTTGTCCTTGGCGGCGGAGGAGACATTCGTCTCTTTCCAAGAAACAGCCCGGCCCTGCTCATCCACCCGCACATTCGAGCGGCTTGCGACCGTGAGGAGATGGTCAAAAGACCCCAGTGACCGGATGACGGCCGGGAAAGCCGAAGGGTTCACGGCTTCCGGCGACAACTCCTGGAGGGCGGTCCCGGCGTCCTGCCCGGCGTCTTTCTCTTGAATGGCTTGGGTGCCCTTAGGGAACATTTTGCCCACCGCCTCGATGGCCCCTTGCGCTCCGGAGAGCACGGCGTCTTTCAATTTCGTCAGCCATGCGCCGATTTTTTCGTTCCCCTTAAACCAACCAACGATGTCCTGAATGAGATCTTTGGAGAATGCCACAAGCTGGCCCAGCCTCCTCAGAATCCCCTCCTGGGCGAGAGGCTCGGCTTTTCCCAGGGCGTCGATTTGCCGCAGGCTTTCTTTCAGGCGGTCCGAATCGGCCTGGAGGGTGGTGCCGGGGTTAATGGAACCGCCTTTCTTGTTGTAGCCCATGCCCGTCACGACCACGGCCCGGGTCTTTGTGGGATCGTCCTCGGAGAGAACCGTCTGCCGGTAACCAGCCATTTGGCCTTTGACGTGGGTGGGGTCGGCGGCTTCATCTTCGGCGGTGTAAAAGGTAATGCCTTCTCGTAAAGTTGTGGTGACCTCATTCTTTGTTCCCGTCCGGGTAAGGTCGCTTATGGTGCGGCCACGCTCATCCCGCACGATGTGGCCGACCGATTGGGTTATGGTCTCCTTATTGTCGGAACCGGGGTAAGTGCGCTCCGTGGTCTGCTCGTAACCCAGAATCTGGCCTTCTTTATCGAACCCGCGGGATTTCCAGCGGACTTCGTCCGTGGACGCGTGGGAGCCTTTCTCATAGCGGGCGTTCACTTCTTTGGATTCCGTCATCCGTCGAAACGTATCGTATTTCCCGGACCATTCTTTTTTATATAGGGCGCCGTTGGATTCTTGAACCTCTTCCCGGTAGCTCGCCAGGTTCCCATCCGCGTCATATTTCGCGCCCTCTTGGGATTTCTTGCGCACGTTCCCGGCGTCGTCCGTCAGCTCCTCCCGGTAAGAGGTGAGGCGGCCGTTCTCGTCATATTTTCCGTCCTGCCAATGGTTCCGGGTGGCGTTCCCCAGGGTGTCCGCGCGGGTCTCGCTGTAGGATTCAATCCGTCCCATGTCGTCATATTTTTCGGCGGACCAGGCGCTTGAGCTTTTGTCTCCCCAGGGATCGGTGGACTCCTCCATATATGAAGCCATGCGGTTTTGGGCGTCGTAGGCGATGTTTTTCTGCTCCCTCAGGCTCGTCCGTCCTTGGGTGTCTGAATTGCTTTCCTTGAATTGGGAAAGGCGGCCTTTCTCGTCAAAAGCGCCCTGCCAGCCACGGCGAGATTTGTTGCCCAGCGCGTCCTCCACGTCTTCTTCGTATGAAGTGAGCTGGCCCTGCTCATACTTCGTGCCGCGCCAGCTTCGGGTGGAGGTTTGGGCCCAGCGGTCGGTATTCTCTTCTTTATAGGAAAGAAGCTGGCCCTTGGCGTTGTATTCGCCTTTCGTCCAAACCCGGTAGGACGGGTTTCCATTCGAATCGGAGGTTCTTTCCTGATATGTCAAAATCCGGCCGAGGGTGTCGTAACGGGCGCCGCCCCATTCCACGGTAGTTTTTCTGCCGAATTCATCGGTGTTTGTCTCTTTATAATTGGTAAGGCGGCCCTTGGCGTCATAGGTGGCGTTGGACCATTCTTTGCTTCGATCGAGAGTCTTGCCGCCGGACAGGTGAGTGCGGGTCTCCTCTTTATAGCTCGTCAGGCGGCCCTTGGCGTCGTATTTGGCGTCTTTCCAGTTCCGAACCGTTTTGCGGCCGTCTTGGCCTATGGTTTCTTCTTCGTATTCTTTAATGAGATCTTTCGGCTCGTTCGGGCTTTTCTTTTTATCGTAGGCGGGGTTTTTCTCGTAGGCCTTAGCCGTCCAGGTTCGCTCGCTGGTGTTGCCGTTGGGGTCCGTCTGTTTCTCTTTATAGGATGTGGTCCGGCCTTCGCCATCGTATTTCGTGTCGGAGACTTCCCTTAAGCTGATGCGGCCATCGGAATCCGTTGCTTTATCTTTGTAAGACACAGCCTGCTTACCGCTGTAGGCAATATCCGTCCGCTCGGTCTTTGAAATGTTTCCCAGGGGATCCCAGGTGGTTTCGGAAAAGCCGGCGAGCTGGGGTTTGCCGTCTGCGTCTTCCTTGTAGGTCCCCGCCCACTGGTTTGTGGTGATGTGGCCGTCCGTGTCCCGCGTTTCGGTTTTGGAGGTGAGGAGGTTCCCCGTTTTGTCGTAGGTCATGCCGGTGGTGTCCCGCACGCTGCCGTCGGGGAGTTTTTCGTTTTCGATGCGGTTCGCCCGGCCGTTTTGGTACCACTCCCGGCGGCCGTCCGGGAAACTCTTGAACTGGAACCCGGCCTGCGTGGCGAGAGCCCGCGAGGTTTCCGCCCGCTTTTGCTCCACCTCGGCCGACATCTCTTCCGCCGTCATAAACTTCTCCAAAGCCTGTTGCTGCACGTTGGGAAGGGCGGGCCCGCTGTCCTGGGGAGCGCGGCCTTGAAGCTGCGCGAACCGCGCGTTGTGCCGGGCGATCATCGAATCCATTTTCTCGATGCGTTCCCGCAACCGCTTGGGGCTGAAGTAATCCCCATCCTCTTTGGAAGTGGTGTATTCGTCTTGCTGGTTCTTGCCGGGTTTGAAGAAGGAGCCCCTGTCTTGGGCCCAAAGGGGCACCGCAGGGCCAATGGTGGAAGTATAGGCAATGACAACCGCCATAAAGGCGCGTGTGATACGCATGATGAACTTCATTCGTGTTGTCATGAGCGCCCTAATTATATTATAGGTGGGCACGGGGCGCATCGGTAAACTCCGCAACTCTTGCCGGTAAATTTACGTATAAGGGGTATACGTAAATTTACCGCTTTTGCTATAATCCGCCATGGCCCAAAAGCGCTACAAAATCATCCTGACGGATGACCATCTCTATGTTTCCGAGTCGCTCAAGCTTTACATAGAAGAACACCATTCCGATCGGCTGGAGGTGCTGTCCACTCCCCAAAACGGCAGGGCCGCCATCGCGGACGTCAAGAAGTTCAAACCCGACCTCATTGTTTTAGACATCCAAATGCCCGGCATGGACGGCATATCGGCCATCCATGAAATCAAGAGGGACCACCCTTCCATCATCGTTCTCGTGTTCTCCGCCTTTGATGACCGGGCGCACATCCTGGATGCCATTCGCACAGGGGCGGATGATTACTTGTTCAAGAAAAACTCCACCCCGCCCGCCGTCGCGGACCACATCCTCCGCGCTTTGGCCAAGTCCCTCCCCTCCCAGGACGAGTTGCACACCCAGCTTTTCCAAGCCATCCGATATTCCTCCGGCGACAGCGCCCACCACGGCCTGCCGGAATTGACGGGCACGGAAATGGAAATCCTGAAACTGGCCGCCTATAAAGGGGCTTCCGCCAAGGACACCATCGAAGAGCTCGGCGGCAAACTGTCCACCCGCACCGTAAACACCCACTGGCAGCACATCTACAACAAGTTCGGCGTCACCAGCCAAGCCCAAGCCGTCTGCATGGCCGTCAAATTGGGCCTCATCAGCGCCGACCCCGTCGAACCCACCCGGGAGTAGCGTCCGGTCGAACTTCTCGGACAAACGCATCGGTCAATAATCGTTTTCCCACGTCCATTGACAATAGCCATTTTATAAGTATACTTTATATATGGA
>JACQPF010000129.1 GCA_016207625.1 Elusimicrobiota bacterium
CCTCCGGGGTGATCTCCACCCAGGACAATTCCTTCTTCGTTTCGCCGTCAATGAACGACAGCCGGTTGGCGCTGGCCAGCCATGTGCCTTCGCGATAGGAATAGGTCCCGACCCATTCCGCCGGATGATCCTTGCCGTCTTCCGTCCGGTAGGAGGATTGAGCGATCTCCTTGATGGGGCGGTTGAGGGGGTCGTTGATGTCCGTGTAGCGGTAGCGCTCGGCGAGGACGGTTTTCCCGTCGGGTTTGAGGGATTTGATGCGGATCTTGAGGAGTTTCGTGCCGTTCGCTTCTTCAGTCTCACCCGTCCATTCATAGGCTTCGGCGGTGAACCCGTTCTTGTTGACGAGGTAGGCGGTGGCCGGAATGCGGCCTTTCCATTTCGCGACGACGGAATAGAAATCGTTGGGCAACTTCGTGATGACCACCGTTCCGAGAGGATCGTTGAGCCGCCGGTATTCCGTCACGGTGCTGTAGGGTTCTTCCTCGCCGGGGATGTAAAAGGAGACCTTGGACGGGATGAGGAACGTGCCGGCCGCCAGGGCCGACTGTTGCAAGACTTTGTCGGGCAGCTGCTCCGGACCGGTTCCGACGAGGCTTTCCATCCTCGCCGGCGCGCCGACCTCGCTTTTGGCCACGAGTTGGCCCTTAAAGAGGAGGAGGACCTCGACGATTTTCCGGCTGTTCAAGTCGGCGTAGACATATTGGGTGGTCCAGTCGCCGGAGACCTCATAGTCCTTGCGGCCCAGGGGATCCCCCACCCGGTAATAAGCGAAGCGCCGGCCGCCGTCGGCCGTGGTGATCTCGACTTCCCGGTTCCCCTGCTTGTCAACGCGCCCGGTGGCGCGGTAATGCTCCACCACTTCGCCGGTTTCCGTCTCGATCAAGTCGCTCTCGATGGCCTGGTTGGTGCCGGGAGCCCAGCGGCGGTTCCTCACGCGATAGCGGCCTTGGTCGATCTCGATCCACTCGATGCGGCCGTTGGGGCTTCCTTCAACGTAGTGTTCGGTGGATGTTTCGCCCCACGCCGTCGTCACCCGCGAGGTGTAAGGGTCTATGGCGTCGAACGTCACGGACGGGGTTTTATCGTCTCCGTAATACCATTCCGTGCGCTTCCGGAATTCGCTCGTTCCATCGTAATAGACACGCGTTGTCCAGGGGCCTCGCCGCTCCCCCAGGGGGCGACCCAGGGCGTCGATGTATCGCTCATAGGTGGACGTTTCTCCTGTGATGGAATCGATTTCCGTGACACCCTCAACGACGGCCGTTTCGCCGAACCAAGAGATGGTTCCCGTTATGGCCGCTTCCGACTGGCGCTCGAAGGATTTCGTTTTTTCATTCCACACCCGCTTGGCGGTTCCGGTCCTGCGGCCGGAGGGGTCATACAGGACTTCCGTTTGGGTCCGGCTGTCGCCCTCGGTGACGAGGGTCTCCCTCAGGAAAGGCCCCCCCCACCGTTCCGTAACCAGGCTGAGTTTCTTCCGGTTCTCGAAATCGGCCCAAGTGGTCACTTCGTTCTCCATCACGCCTTCAGCGGCGTTGAATCGGGACTGGCTCGTTTTGATGATCTTTCCCGTCCCCCGGTCGCGGGTGACGCTGTACAGGCCGTCCGGATTGATGTCCGTGATGCGGTGCGGCGTCTCGACGCGAAGGAGCCGGCCGAAGGAGTTGCGTACGTCCGTGCGTTCCTGGGACCCTATGGCGTTCCCGCCCGCGTCGAACACGATCTCTACGGTGGTGGCCGAGGAATAGCCATCGGCGCTGAAGACGGGTTTTTTCGTCCGTGCTGTCCGTACCGCCGAAGAGCTCTCCAGCAGCCGGATGAGGTTGTCGAACGCGGCCTGGCCGGGATCGTTCGGGTCGATTTGGGCGCTCTTGTGCAGGACATACGCCAGCCCGCCTGACACGTGCCCGTTCCAGTCGCGCTCGACCAAGGAAACGGCGTTGTTGGGGAGCCCCAAGGTGTGCTCCAGGAGAAGCACCCCGTTTTCATCGACGATGGTGGCTTTCTCTTCCCCGGTCTGGTCATTCCGGTCGACGGCGTGGCCATAGCCTGTTTCCTCTTCCCACCACAGCCGGTTGACGTGACGCGTTTCCACCGTCTTCCCGTTGGCGGTGACGACGATTTTGATGTCGGCCTCGATTCCCCGGGGGTCGTAGGTCGGGGTCACGGTTTCCTCAAGCCGGAGTTCGCCGACCCCTCCCGCCGGGAGCGGGGCGCGGACTTTCTGCGCCGCGGTCCGTTGTCTCAGACGGCCCTGCCGGTCGCGCACCTCCACCCACATCCAGTTGGAGTTCTTTTCACCGGTCCTACGCAAATCATAAACGACGATTCGTTCCGAAGCGATCCGGGGGTCGGCGGCGTCGGGCTGAACGTCGAATTTCTTGACGATCTGCCCTGTCGCCAGGTCGATGGTTTCGATGGGCCAATACAGGCGGGACGTATCGTAAAGCGTCTTTTCACGCCCCTGAACGCTTTCCAGAAGCCGCCCTATGGGGGAGTATTTTTCAAGCCTCGTTTGATGACGGATTTTATCGTGGTAGATGATGTTGGCGCTTCCATCCGACTCGTAAGGTTTCAGGTCTTGGACGTCACCGTCGTAGGATTGATACCGTCCGCCGATTTCGACTTCAGCGAGCTGTTCAAGCCCGAGTAAGTCGTATTCGGGGACGCCCGCTTCGGTTCGCAGGATCGCCGGCCTCGCATCGTTCGGGGAATGGTAGACCAGGCGTTTCGTTTCCATGCCCAGCGAATTGTATCGGATGGTTGTCCAGGTGTTGCCCTGAAGGACTTCCATCCTCCGGCCGACCAGGTCGTAGAGCTCTTCCGATTCCTGGCCGCTGATCTCGTCGCGCACGTGCACCGATTTCCACTGGTTCCTCGCGGGATCGTTCCGCAGGGATTCGCCGGACCTCTGCGTATACGTGAACATGTGGAAGGGCCGGAGATGGGATTCGTCCAAGAGGTAGACCGCGCGAATCGTGTCGATGCCGGCATCTTTCACGACGGCCGCTTGCGCGGGACGGCCGTTCAGATACGTATATTCCGCGACGACGTCCCCGTAGCGGTTCATGAAGACTGTTTTCTTTTGATGGGTGAGATGATCGGCCTGCTCCACCACGAGCAAGAACGGATCGGCGGCCAGGTTGTCCGGAATCGGAGTCATCGTTTCATTGAAAAGGACCATTAATTCATTCATAGAGCCTTCGCGGTAGGAATAGGTGGCGATGGTCACGCCGTTTCTCCGGGCCCTCAGGATTCGGCCCGTGGCGTCGTAATTTTCGTTCGTGACGGAGCCGTCGGGATCGATGACAGACCGGGAAATGAGCACTCCTAGGGCGCTGTAGGTCTCCGTCACCTCTTGATGAGTGTAGGGGTTGGTGTGCCTAACCGTCGATGGCGAGAACAATTCGAACATCCCCCGGACGCGCACGGCGCGGTAATTGTACTTCGCCACTTCCTCCTTGCCGAACAGGATGATTTCCAGCACCCGGGCTGCCTCAAGGGAGACGGAATAACGCTTCTCCCCCTCCTGTGGAATGCCGTAGGGGCTGAGGGCGTTCCGGATTCCCAGAAGCTGTTTTAGTTCCCCATCGGTCATGATCCCGTAGGTTTTCAAGAGAGGGGCCAGGGTGTTGATGGAAAGCGGCCCCACGTACCCCCGGGACCTCAATTCCTGCACGGCTCGCACGAACGTGTTGGTGTTGAGAGGGCGAGAGCCGATCCCCAATTTGTCATCCAACCCGCGTTTCAAGAATTCGGCGGCGACTTTGAAGAGGGTTTCCCGCGCCAACGGATTTTCCCTCAAAAATTCCAGGCGAAGCGGCTGGGGACTGTCGATGTTGAGATCCAAATAGCTTTGAACGTAGGGGCGGATCACCGCCGCGATCCGAAGCATTTCCACGAGTTGGTCCACAGTCTGCAGGGAAGAATCCGGCTGCTGGCCGATGAGAGAGACGAGGTCGATGAGGAATTGGTTGTCCTTCAGGCCGTCGGCGAAGGTGGTTTGGAAGGGTTTCCCCTGGGTCAGCATCTCCAGAAGGAGGGTGTTTTCGGGCCGCTCCAGCTTTTGCTTCAACTCCGCCATGCGGCGGACGAGAACAGCGAAGTTTGCAGGGTCCGTCGTCGTGTCGGCATCCTGCCAAACCAGGCTGAAGAAGTTCCGCAAGTTGTCGCGATCGGTGAGGATGCTGCGGAGCGGGAACCCGTAGATGATTTTGAAAGCTTCTTCGGCGCCGGTGTCGATCAGGGCGTCATACATCTGCTTCGCGACCGTAATGGTAGTAATGAAATCAGCGGGATCGGTGGGAGTGTCCTCGTTCTGCCAGACCAGCCCGAAGAAGTTCTTGCGGTTGTTTGCGTCTGTGCGCACGGTTTCTAATCGATAACCAAAGAAGAAGAATAATGCCTCCTGTGCGTCCTCATCTTTGTCGATGGCGTCATACATGTCTTTTGCGAGGATTAATGTCGTTACAAAATCCTCCGGGTCGGTCAGAGTGTTTTTGTTCTGCCATGCCAGGCTGAAGAAATGTTTCCGGTTGTCGGCGTTGACCCCCGGCATGTCAGGGGCATAGCCAAAGAACGATTTGACGGCTCGCTTCATTCGCGCCCAGGCGGAAGGCTTTTCCCCCGCCCTGACGCTTTCCAATTCATACCCGAAAAAGAACTTAAATTGATCTTGCGCGTTTCTTTTTACAATCTCGTCATATATCTTTTTTGCGTTAACGATGGTCTGTGGGAACTTTTCCGGATTCCACTCGGGATCG
>JACQPF010000133.1 GCA_016207625.1 Elusimicrobiota bacterium
AATGGAAAGGTTCAAGCGGCTGTTGAGATAGGTTTTCAAGGATCTCTTGCGCTGATTCATCATCCGCAACCATTCCTTGATAGGCCGTTCCGTAAAAATGGTGTCTCTCCCCCCGGACGGTCAGGATGAGCACGTCTTCGCGGGCCCCTTCCGTCATGGTGGCTGAGTCGAAGGGGGCAAAAGCTCCGTTGCCGCGGGCGATCGACGGCCTCTCTTTCGTTTCTTCCTCCTCTTCTTTTTTGGCGGCCCATCCGCCGGAATTGATGTAGGCGGTTTGCTTGGCGAAATGCTCAAGGAACGCGTTCACGGGGCCTTCCCCAGGGGACACCCAAATATGGGTATGCCCGAAACCGATCAATTTCTCCGTCGGAGGGAAACCGAGTTCTTTTTCCATCCACATCATCAACCCGGCGATGCCGATGGTCCGGTTGGCGTAGTGGCCGATGATTTTCGTATGGCTTCCCGGGGAAACCCGGTCTCGGATGACCTTCAACCGAAGCAGGACCTTTGCGATGCCGAGCTCGAGGCTGGCGACTTTCATGCTTAATATACCGATGAGCCGGTTGACGTGCCTGGACAAGGGGTTCCGTCCGCTCAAGTGGTCCGCGACGTGGCCGTGCTCGAGGTAAAGCCCGCGGTTGATGTCCCAGTAATACCGCACGATCTCGCAGCTCTTCCTCGCCTCGCCGTCCACGATAACGGTATGGCCCAAATCGTTGATGATCACGTTGTCCAGCCTCCGAAGGCTGTCCTCCAGGGCGTCGTAAAGCCTGCCGGCGCGTTCTTTCGGGTCCGCCTCGGGGAGCGTCCCCAAGATGTGTTCGTCGACGTAAAAGATGCGCTTCAAAGGGTCATACACGACGTGCATGGTTTTCATGTCGGCCGCATGGACGCGGTTTCCCTGGAGGAGGCGCTTCCGCCTCTCTTCCAAGCCGGGATGCTTCAGGAGCGCCTGGAGCTCGGACTCGGCCCCCCAAAACCGGCGCTTCGATCTCAACAGGTCTTTCCGGGAAGCGGTTTCGGCGGCTTTCCGAAGGGCCTCGTCGCGCGTCAGCGCAAACACGTCCCGATGGACCTCGTCATCGTGGTTCCCGACGACATAGATGAGGCGCCTCAATTCCCTGAGCTTTTCGAAGAGCTCAGGGTGCATCTTCGTGATGTTTCCGTATTTCCTGTTTTGCCAAAGGTCCAGGAAGTCCCCGTTTATGATCACGAGGGCTTTGTTCTTCGCGGCCCGGTCCAATAGCTTCATCAGCCTTTTGGCCTTCCTGTCTCCGAACTTATAAGAGGAACCGATGTGCGTGTCCGACAGGACGACAACGGTGCAAAAACCTTCGATGGCCTTTTTCAACCGCCGTTTCGCCTGTTGGGCCTGCAGGTCGTTCCGCTCGCTCGTGATCGTCACGCCGTCTTTTTTGTTTATGGACACGAAAACGTGGCCGAGCGCGGCCAGCTCATCGGCGTGGTCTTGCTTCAAATCCTCCAAGAGCCCGGCCAGTTCGCGATGTTCCATCTCCCCGCGACAAGCGAGGAAGCGCCCCCCGCCGATTTCGGCCGACACGAAGAAGTCGGAATCCCCCGGCCGCCACAGCACGTCGCTGAAAAACGGCACTCCCTCCAGCCTCGCCGCGTGGCCCGCTCTCAACCGCCTCAATCGGGCAATCCTCTCCAAGGTGATCCGTGCTTTGTCGAGCAGGCGATCGGCTTTTCTTGCGATCGCGGGAGCGGCCCATCCCTCTCTCCCGATCCAGACGCTGACGCTTCCATTCCGGATGACGAAGAGGTGGTCGCTTTCAAGCATCTCCTTCCAAAACGGTCCGATGAAGACCAAGGCCCGCGTGAACTCCCGGCCGAGGTCGCAGTCGTCCGACGCCACGCCGACGAACGTCGGGCGGCTGGAGAGGGAATTGACCTGTTGCGTGAAATAGAGCGGGCCGCCGGCGATTCGTTCCCACCTCTTCAACAGGGCGGGCTTCTTGTCTTTCAGCTCGCCGACGTCGAGCGTCAGGGGGTGCGTCCGCCCTTCTTGAACGAGGATGTCCTCCCGGTGAATCCCGGCGGTCAGCAGCGACGCTTGCGACTGCGCGACGTCGCCGATGCCGCCATCTTCTGAACGGTCTCTCGTCCACCAAGGACTCATCCGGTCCAGGGCCCTATGCTTCAGCGACCTCGCTTCACCCTGAACGAATTGGATGATTTCTCCCGCCGGTGTCAGTTGGATTTGTATGACGATCTTTCTGGCCTTGCGCGCCCCCTTGGACATGAGCAAATGGAGGGAAACCCCGTTCCGTTCTATTTCAGCGAAAGACTTGACCCGGTCCGCCAGGTTCGGCGCGAGGCTGAGGAGATACTCGGACACGCGGCCGGGAGATTTATCTTTCCATGCCTGGAGGGCCGCGGCGGCCAGGCCCGCCTCCTGAGTCCGAATCCCCTCGGCGGGGTGAGGCGCCACGAAAAGCGTTCGCCCTTCCGACAACTCCTCAAGCGGCGTAGTTTCTTGAGAGAACGAGCTCAGATAGGCGGCGCCTCTCGAGATGTCGATCTTTGTAAGTTTCGGGGCAAAAGGGATGACGGTGACGCCGGCCTTGGAAAGATATTCAGAGATCCCCCGGCTGTGGAAACCTCCCGTCACAAGGACGGCGACGGGAGGTGTGCCGGCTTCCCGTTCTTTCAACCTCTTCAGGAGATTTTCCGCCATCAAGCGGTCGCGGAGAATGGCTTCCCGGTAGAAGGATTCATAGGGGGCGAACTGCGTTCCCCCCTTATACTCACTCCATTCCTTGGAAGATAATGAGAAATCCACCAATTTCTCCGTCAGACGAAGGGCCTTCAACGCGGGGATGAGCTGTTCTTCTTCAAGTCTCTTGCGAAGTGAAGCCAGGGCTTTTTTATCGGACGGCCGGCGGTGAGCCGTTCGCACGTAAGCGTCCACATTGGCCCTGTGGTGGAAGGGATCGTCAATGCCCACGAAGGGAGGAATGTCCGACGGGCAGGTCAACGCCGCGTGCACGGGGCCGGAGATTTTATTTGTCCGAAGGAGATGGTCCGCCACGCGGCGGATGGTGTCCCGGTCAGGAAAAGCCCTCAGGCGGGAGAGATCAATGGGCTCAAAAGCGCCTTCCAGAGCCACCAGGTCCACGACCTTCCGATTCATCAACTCTTGAATCGTCCGGCTGATGTGTTCTTGCGCCTCGAGGTGCTGATGCACGTCCAGGATATGGATAACGATGGCTTTGGCTTTGGGTGCATGGGCCAGGGCGGTATTGGTCAGGAAGTAGACGAAAGCGAAGGAAAGGGATAGGAATCGGCGCATCAACCACAACTGTAGCTCGTTATCGTGAAAATTGTCTGCGGCTTTTCTGAAGGAAATCGGAACTCGCGGCGGGTCAGGCGTTCAGGTTGATGATTTGCTCCCTGTCTTCCAAGTTCTTCAAGGCCGTCTCCAAACCCCGCATGAGGGGTTGGTCTATGGGGACGATGATCATCACAATCTGTCTCCACCGATCTAAACCCGCCCAATTGTTGTAATAGCGCGTGATGATCCGCACGCTGAAGGAATCCAAGATGCGGCCCGAGTTCAACTTGCCGGGCAAGATGTTCCCGAAGATGCGAAGGAGGCTATACCGCCCCGTTCCGTCGTTTTCCATGATCATTTCTTCTTTGGCGCTGAGGACGATCGTGCGCTTCATCAGTTCCGCGACATCCTTCTCGGAAATCTCTGCGAAGAGGCCGGTCAGCCGCTGGGTCATGTCTTGGCTTCTGGCCTTGCGCGTCAACACGATGAGAACCGCGTTCGGATCCTGTTCCAGCATGTCCCGGAACGCCAGAATGTCCCCTTTTCGCGGAGCGCCTTCCTTCACCGGGAAAAGAGTGTCTTCGTCGATGACGATGGCGGCGGGCTTCTTCAGTTCGTTCACGGGAAGCACGTAAGGCTCGCGAAGGAAACTCAGCAGCCCTTTCAAATACCGCGCCATGTCGGGAGCATTGTCCAGTTGAACGATCCTGTTCAAGATCTCGGCTTGAAGAGAAGGTAATTCTTCCTCCAGGGCCTGCTCCACCAGCCCGCCCACAAGTCGTTGTCCCAGCCAGAAGATCGACCGTTTTTCCTTCTCCGGGAGGTCTTCCCGGCTCAAATGGCCGAGGATCTCCAACATCACGAAATCCGACATGCCGGACAAGGCCGTGTCCCGAAGGGCGTAGCGCATGATCTCGTTGACCAACAGCTCCGTGTATTCGGGGTGCGCCGCGACCTTATCGCCTTGCATCACATACTTGGCCACGTGGGCCAATTCGTGCATGAGGTGCGCCAGTTCTTCCCCTTCCGGCGAGGCGGGCGATAACCGGTCGAAGGAATCGGGCGTCATCCGGCTGGGGCTGATATGGATGCGATACGCCCTCTTCTTCTTGCCGTTCGACGAATAATCATAGACTTCCGTCATGGATACGTCGGTCACGTTGTCCGGGTCCTCTTCATCCGGATGCGCGGCTCGCACGTATTCCTCGTGCGTCGCGTGGAGATGGACGACGATTTCCGGCTTCTCTTTCAGGGATCGGGAGTTGAGCTTCTCCATCGCCTTTTGATAATAATTGGCCCAGAGGCTGTGCACGGAGGCCTGCAGAGCGGCCTGCCGCGCGTGGGGCGGTTCCATCCGGAGCGGCCATCCGTTTTTCAGGCCGGACTCCCCGGCGACGACCTCGGTCCAGTTGGCCGGCTTCTTGAGGAACTCGCCGCGCAAGCGCACCGCTTCCCGCTCCATGTCCCCGGGAATGTCCAGGGGATCGATACCGATCTCCTCCAGGAAACGCCTCACCAGTTGCTCGCTGACGATTTCGAGGAGGGGCTGCATGCGCGCCGCGTCCGGTTGCACATGCAGGAGATAGGCTTTCATCACTCCCTTCGCGATGGGCTGAATTTGGCCCGCGGCCGCGGGACCCGCGCTCTCGCGCGCCGCCCGATCCAATTGAATGAGGACGTCTTCCACCCTCTCGCCCCGGGCCTCTCCGGTGAAGAGGTCGTCGATGGACTTGAGGTTCAAAGCCACCTTCAGGACCAGAGCGCTCACGGGGACCGAGCGGCCGTCCACCGTGATGGTGGCGCCGTTCCGGAAAGCCCTCACGACGAAATCCCTCACGGGGACAACGGAATGGCTTCGCAATCTCCGGGTTTCGGCGGTTTCGCCCTCAAAGGTCCACATCTCGACCTGATCGCCCGAACGGACACGGTAATACATCCTCAAACTCTTATCTTCAGGGATCGTCACGAAATGGATCTTGCCCATCCGGGCCTGGGACAGGACGTCTTCGAGCGTGGGCGTGATGTCTCCGCTGGGATGGGTATGCCCCACTCCGATGACGTCCGCTCGCTCCACCAGGCTTTCCGGAACGACGGCG
>JACQPF010000142.1 GCA_016207625.1 Elusimicrobiota bacterium
GACTCTGCCGGAGGGTCCAGCAAGCAGGCCCGCGACCGCAAAACCCAGGCCATCCTGCCGCTGCGCGGCAAGATCCTCAACGTGCAGAAGGCGCGCATCGACAAAGTGCTCAGCAACGAGGAAATCCGCACCATGATCACCGCCATCGGCTGCGGCGTGGGCCAGCCCCAGGGCGAGGACGGCATCAACCTGGACAAGCTCCGCTACCACAAGATCATCATCATGACCGACGCCGACGTGGACGGCGCGCACATCCGCACGCTCCTCCTCACCTTCTTCTTTCGCCAGATGCGGCCGCTGGTGGAGAACGGCTACGTCTACATCGCCCAGCCGCCCCTCTACAAGGTGAAGAAGAGCAAGAAAGAGATGTACATCGACACCGAGGAGAAGATGGAGGAATGGCTGCTCTCCGAAGGCCTGGAGTCGGCGGAGATCCACACCCTTTTAAAAGGTAAATTGGGCGCGAAGATCGACCAGTCCAAGCTCAAGAGCGCGTTCAAAGCCATCACCGAGATGGAAGTGCTCCGCAAGAGGCTGCGCAAGAAGGGCGTGGAATGGACGGATTATCTGGCGTTCCGCAAGAAAGGCGAATTCCCGCTTTATCGCGTCGAGGAAGAGGAAGGCAAATTCCACTACCTCTTCTCCGACAAAGAAGCCAAGCAGTGGCGCGAGGATTTCTTGGTCCGCCACAAGGCCAAGCTCCAGGAAGAGCTCAAAGCGTCCGGCGAGGCCACGACGGGATCGGCCGGCGTGGAGGAAGAGGACCTGTCGGCCTACATGAAAGAGCTCCTCGAGCTGAAGAAAATCAATTCATTGGTGGATAAGCTCCAAAGCGTGAGTTTCGACGTCACCATGGAAGAGTCCGCCAAGCCGGCTCAAGACGAGAAGAAGGCTCCGCTCTACCGCGTGGCTTTTGACAACGAGGAGAAAGACGTGGCCTCCATCGCGGAGCTTCTGGAGGCCATCATGGACGCGGGCCGCCGGGGCGCCACCATCCAGCGCTACAAAGGCTTGGGGGAAATGAACCCGTCGCAGCTTTGGGAAACGACCATGAACCCCACCAACCGCAAGCTCCTCCAGGTGAAGCTCGACGCCAACAGCGCCGAGGCCGACGACATCTTCACCATCCTGATGGGCGACAAAGTGGAGCCCCGCCGGCAGTTCATAGAAACGCACGCGAGCGAAGTGCAGAACCTCGATATTTAATCTCTTTTGAGGAGCCATAATGGCTGAGAGCACCGACAATAAGCAAGGCGACCTTTTAGACCAGGTCCTTCCCCGGAACATCGAAGACGAGATGAAGACGTCCTACATCGATTACGCCATGAGCGTGATCGTCGGCCGCGCGCTGCCCGACGTGCGCGACGGGTTGAAACCCGTCCACCGCCGGATCCTCTACACCATGGACGAGATGGGCCTGGCCCACAACAAACCTTACAAGAAGAGCGCCCGCGTGGTCGGAGACGTCCTCGGGAAATACCATCCCCACGGGGACTCCGCCGTTTACGACGCCTTGGTCCGGATGGTGCAGGACTTTTCGCTGCGGCATCCCCTGGTGGACGGCCAGGGGAACTTCGGCTCCATCGACGGCGACCCGGCCGCGGCCATGCGGTACACGGAGGTGCGCCTGGCCTCCATCGCCCAGGAGATTTTGGGGGACATCGATAAAAACACCGTGGATTTCGGGCCGAACTACGACGGATCCCTTACGGAACCGCTGGTGCTGCCGGCCAAATTACCGAACCTGCTGGTGAACGGCTCCTCCGGGATCGCGGTCGGCATGGCCACCAACATCCCGCCCCACAATTTGACGGAGACCTGCGACGCCATCGCGGCCTACATCGACAACGAGAACATCACCACCGCAGAGATTTTGAAAATCATGAAAGGCCCCGATTTCCCCACCGCCGCCCAGATCACGGGCCGCCAGGGGATCAAGGATTATTTTGAGACGGGCCGCGGCTCCGTCACGATCCGCGCCCAAGCCGAAATCGAGGACATTAAGGCCGGCCGCCAAGCCATCATCGTTTCGGAGCTGCCATACCAGGTCAACAAGGCGAACCTATTGGAGACGATCGCGGACCTCGTGCGCGACAAAAAAATCGACGACATCTCCGACATCCGCGATGAGTCCGACCGCGACGGCATCCGCATGGTCATCGAGATCAAGCGCGACGGCAACGCCAAGGTGGTCCTCAACCAGCTCTACAAGATGACCCAGATGGAAACCTCATTCGGCGTCATCATGCTGGCCCTCGTGAACGGCCGGCCGCGGGTGCTGCCGATGCGGGAGATGCTGAAATACTACGTGGAGCACCGCAAGGAAGTGGTGGTCCGGCGCACCAAGTACGAGCTGAAGAAGGCCGAAGACCGCGCCCACATTTTGGAAGGCTTGCGGATCGCCATCGACAACCTGGACAAGATCGTGAAGCTCATCCGCGAATCGAAGGACGTGGAGAGCGCCCGGAACGCGCTGATGGAACGGTTCGAGCTCTCGCGCATCCAGGCCCAGGCCATCCTCGACATGCGGCTCCACCAGCTCACGGCCCTCGAGAGGAAGTCCCTGGAAGACGAGTATTTGGAGCTCATCAAAACCATCGCCCGGCTGAAAGCGCTGTTGGCCGACACGCGGAAAATTTTAGACGTGGTCAAAATCGAGCTGAAAGAGCTGGAGGAGAAATACGGCGAGAAACGCCGCACCCAGATCACCGCGGCCGCGGTGGAATACGACATCGAAGACCTCATCGCCAAGGAAGACGTGGTGATCACCTTCTCCCACGCGGGCTACGTGAAGCGCCTGCCCGCCGACACCTACAAGGCCCAGAAACGCGGCGGCCGGGGCATCACCGGCCTGGCCACCAAAGACGAGGATTTCGTCGAGCAGCTCTTCGTGACGGACACCCACGCGCACCTGTTGTTGTTCACCACCCGGGGCCGCGTGTATTCCCTCCGCGTGTATGAAATCCCGGAGGCCGGACGTTCCGCCCGCGGGAAAGCCGCGGTGAACCTCGTGCCGCTGAACCCGGATGAAAAGATCACCTCCACCATCCCCATCCAGTCTTTCGAGGTGAAGGACGAGTCCCTCCTCATGTGCACGCGGAACGGTACCATTAAAAAGACGGTGATCTCGGAGTTCGACAACATCCGCAAAAGCGGCATCATCGCCATCGACTTGGACGAGGGGGACATCCTCGTGGACGTGAAGCTCACCGACGAGAAACGCGAGGTCCTGATCGGCACCAAGCAGGGCATGAGCATCCGCTTTCCCGCCGGGCAGATCCGGCCCATCGGGCGCGGCGGCAAGGGCGTGCGGGGCATCCGCCTCGCCAAAGACGACCAGGTGGTGGGCATGGAAGCCACCCTCCCGGGCGTCCGTCAAACCCTCGTCACCGCCTGTGAAAACGGATACGGCAAACGCACCGAGCTCTCGGAATACCGCGACCAGAACCGCGGCGGCTCCGGCGTCATCACCATCAAGACCACCGACCGCAACGGGTCCGTGGTGGGCATCAAGCTCGTCACCAACGACAACGACCTGATGTTCATGACGGAAAAGGGCATGACGGTACGGGTGCACGTGAAAGACCTTTCGGTCATCGGCCGGAACACCCAGGGCTACCGCCTCGTCCGCATGGAAGAGAGCGACAAGCTCGCGTCGGTCGCCCCGGTGGTCGTCGAAGAAGAGGACGAAGCCGTCGACCGCGCGAAGACCGAAAAAGACGCCTAAAAAACTTTAAGTTTCCTCCCATCACGCTGGACCCGTTGTTCCCATGGAATGCCTATGGAGCCATTTGAGCTGTTTGACCACACGGCGGACGTGGGCCTGATCGCGCGCGGCGCGGATCTGCCGAGCCTGTTCAGGCACGCGGCGCAGGGGCTGACGTCTTTGCTCGTGGATCCCGCCACGGTGCTGCCCGGCGGCATCCGCGAGAGGGTCCGCGTTCAGGCGCCGGACAAAGAGGGGCTCCTCGTCAACTGGCTCAACGAAGTCCTTTTCCTCTTCAACGTCCAACAGATGGTGTTCAGCCGGTTCGACGTGCGGTCGTTTTCGGAAACCGGACTCGAGGCGGAGGGGGAAGGGGAGCTGCTGGATCCGGGCCGGCACAGCGTACTGCGGGAAGTGAAGGCGGCCACGTTCCACGATCTGCAGATCCGGAGGACGGAACAAGGCTGGGAAGCGAAGATCGTCCTCGACGTCTAATCTTTTTTCAGGAGGAGTTCCACCCGGCGGTTCTTGGAACGGCCCGCTTCGGTGGCGTTGTTGGCGATGGGTTGGCGGAAGGCTTCGCCTTTCGTCAGGATTTGGGAGCGGATGAAAAAGCCTTTTTTCGCCAAGTAGTCAGCCACGGACTCGGCCCGGCGCTTGGACAGGGTGCTGTTGAAATCCTCGCCGCCGATGTTGTCGGTGTGCCCCGTGATGACCAGTTGAAGGCTTCGATGAGGTTTCAACTCCTTCCCCAACTTGTTCAGGTACTGCTTGGCGGCCGGCTTGAGTTCGTGGCTGTTGTAGGCGAAAAGCACTTGCGCGGACAAGTCGGCGGTCAGGGTGTCGTCTTTTAGGGCGGCCAAGCCCCAATCCCAGGTGATGCTCCGGAGGACGATCACCGCTTCCGTCAGTTCTTCCGGGGGCCCGATGACCCCGAGGATGAAGACCTCCTTGATCTGAGATAAATCCAAATCCGGCTCGCGCTGGAGGAGGAGCTTCAGCGGGATGTCCACGTGGACGAACTCGCTCGTGAATTGCTTGATCCCGAGGTCCGAGAGGAAGATTTTGGCGTGGTTGGTGTTGGGGTTGATGTTGGTGGAGCGGAGGCCGACGACGACCGAGCTGGTGGGGATCTTGGGATCCCCTTTGAGGTCAAAGCGCAGCACGGTCTTCTGGGACAGGTCCGTATACCCGTTGTTCTTGGCCAAAAACCAGCCGGCGTAGTGGCTTCCCGTCGGGGGGAGAGTGTAGTACATCTCCATGATCATGTTCTTCGGCGCGAGGGGATCCTTGCGGATCCGCAAGCTGGAGCGCGCTTTCCCGCGGTCGGGCGTGTGGTCCTCGTTGTCGAAGAAACTGATGGCGTATTCCGGGTTCACCGTTTTTTTAAAGAGAGATAAGGTTTTTAAATCCGACGACGAAGCGTCCTCGGTTCCCCGGGCGTCCGGGACGGCAAAGAGGAAGAACGCGATGGTTAGGACCAGCGGGGGAAACCGGTT
Source organism: Elusimicrobiota bacterium (assembly GCA_016207625.1). Taxonomy (GTDB): domain Bacteria; phylum Elusimicrobiota; class Elusimicrobia; order FEN-1173; family FEN-1173; genus JACQPF01. Next base: position 5,206 of record JACQPF010000142.1, read on the forward strand.
CACAAGGTGGCGGAATGGCATGGAATACGCTCCTCTCAATTGCGCGCCGCGCCCGTGGACCGGAGAGGGATAACGTTTCCGCCGGGGACATCGCGGACTTGCGGGCGGCTCTCCCATTCGCCGGCGCCGGCCGGGAAGCGGACGCGGAGGGCTTGACAGCGCTCCTGCAGGCAGCCCAGGAGGGCGTGAAGGAAGATCAGCACGCCGGCCATCTCCAAGGATTCCTCGACGGCCACGAGGAGGTTGTAGGGCAAGTTGTCGTCTCCGTGAACCGACGCGTAGAGACCGTCGATCATCTCCATGCCGATCACACCGGAGAGATAGACGAACGCCCCGAGGATAAAGAGCTTCCGCGTTTTGGACGATAAGTGAAACAAAAAGGAGGCGTACGCGGCGCCGATCAGAAGGGCGAAAAGCATCCCCGGGATCACCCAGGCAAAAAAGAAGAGGCCGCTCAGATGAAAGGTGTTCCGCAAGGGGTCCGCGAGGAGTTCGTGGAGGCTGGCCGCTTCGTCCGCCGCGAGAGCCAGGAAGAGGAACGCGAGGACCGTCCAACGGCGCGTAAAAGGGCGCCGGTTTTGACGTTCGATGAGGGCGATCCCGCCGAGGAGAGCGGCGGCGGCCAACAGGAGAGCGGAGGAAAAAAAGGCGGGGAGCGTGTTCTCATCGTCCAGGTTGAATTTGGGAAAAAGGCCGAAAAGGGTGTCATGGCCCCAGAGGTATTTGGCGATTTGGCAGGCGACGCCGGAAAACACGAGGAACGCGGCGATTACGGCGAGAACGCGAATCACGGAAAGCGGAGAAAACACAAAGCTCGTCTCTTCGCGGGTCATGGTGGTGTCCCCCTCGATCGTGAAGCGAATCGGAACGGTGGGTCGACAGCGGTTCTATTATATCTCTTTTGAAGCGGTGCGAAAAGCATGATGGGAAAACTTGAGAAAATCGACGGTTACCGCTGGCGCCTGCCGAAAACCGGGGCGATGCGCGTGGAGGGGATCATTTACGCCGACGAGACGATGATCGGCAAGATCCTCGACGAGAAAGCCGCCGAGCAGGTGGCCAACGTGGCCTGCCTGCCGGGGATCGTGGGCCGCTCCATGGCCATGCCGGACATCCATTGGGGCTACGGGTTCCCCATCGGCGGCGTGGCCGCCACCCGGGTGGAGGACGGCGTGATCTCCCCCGGAGGGATCGGCTACGACATATCCTGCGGCGTGCGCCTTTTGCGCACGAACCTCACCCACAAAGACATCGAGTCCTCCCTGGAAAAACTCGTCGACGCCCTCTTCCATGCCGTGCCGTCGGGAATCGGCTCCACCGGGAGGCTTCGCCTCTCGGATGAGAACGTGCGCCAGGTCCTGAAAAATGGCGCCGCCTGGGCCATAGAACAGGGAATGGGCGACGGGGAGGACCTGGACACGATCGAGGACCGCGGACGGCTGGACACGGCGGACCCGGACATCCCCAGCCGGCGGGCCGTGGAACGGGGGCGGGACCAGCTGGGCACCTTGGGAAGCGGGAACCATTTCGCGGAGATCCAGCGGGTGGATGAAATCTACGACCCCGCCGTGGCCGCGGCGTTCGGCCTGTTTTCGGGACAGATCACGGTGATGATCCACACGGGCTCCCGGGGTTTGGGGTATCAAGTGTGCGACGATTCCTTGGGCGTCATGCAGAGCGCCATGCGGCAGTACGGGTTTACTCTTCCCGACCGGCAGCTCGCTTGCGCGCCGTTCGCCTCGCCGGAAGGGCAGCAGTATTTCGCGGCCATGGCCGCGGCCACCAACTACGCCCGGGCCAACCGCCAGGCCATCACCCACTGGGTGCGGCTGACGTTCACCAAAGTTCTGGGGCGGTCGCCGCGCGATCTTGGGATGGACATCGTCTACGACGTCTCCCACAACGTCGGGAAGGTGGAGGAGCATGAGGTGGACGGCCGGAAGCGCCGTTTGTGCGTGCACCGGAAGGGCGCCACGCGCGCTTTTCCGGCCGGGCACCCGGAGGTCCCGGAGAAATACCGCGGCGTGGGACAGCCCGTCTTGATCCCTGGAACAATGGGCA
>JACQPF010000138.1 GCA_016207625.1 Elusimicrobiota bacterium
CCGCGGCGGCGTTCGAGGAAGGTCTGGTGAAGCCGCAGGAGGTCATGAACTGCGAGAACGGGGCGTGGAGGCTCGCGGGCATCACCATCAACGATCACAAGAGAGAAGGGCTGATCACCTTCACTCAGGCCATGGAGGTGTCGTCCAACATCGCCCTCGCCAAAGTGGGCCTCCGTCTGGGGAAAGAGAAGCTGTACGACTACATCCGTTCCTTCGGTTTCGGCTCGCGCACCGGTTCCGAAATGCCCGGGGAAAGCCCGGGTCTCTTAAGGCCCGTCGCCAAATGGAGCGGCACGTCCCTTCCCGTCATCTCGTTCGGGCAAGAGGTCGGCGTGACGGCCCTGCAGTTGGCCGCCGCCTACAGCGCAATCGCCAACGGCGGGTTGTTGATGGAGCCGAGGATTTTCCTGGAGGCGAAAGACCAGTGGGGCAAACGCCGGAGTTGGGAGGCGGAAGGGGTTGTCCGGCGCGTGGTGTCGACGGAAACGTCGGAGACGCTCCGCAAAATTTTGCAAGGGGCGGTCGCGCGGGGGACCGGGAAAGACGCGTTCTTGGACGGTTGGAGCGTGGCGGGAAAAACGGGGACGGCCCAGAAGATCGATCCCGCTTTGAAGATGTATTCCCCGGACAAGTTCGTGGCGTCCTTTTGCGGGTTCGTGCCCGTGGACAAGCCGAGGTTGACCATCGTCGTGGTGTATGACGAGCCCAAGGGCTTGTCATGGGGTGGATACAACGCCGGGCCGGTGTTCCGGAACGTGGCCTGGCATGGGATGACCTATTTGGGCGTTCCGTCGGACGTCCCGGCTAAGCTTGTTGAGCGAAGGGGAAAAGAGGTACAAAAGATATAAGATGTTTTTGAAAGCGCTGCTGGACAAAATTCCCTGCTCATGGACGGGGCCGGACCAGGATCCGGAGATCTCCGGGTTTTCCTGCGATTCGCGCATGATCCGTCCCGGGGATGTTTTCGTGGCCGTGAAAGGCCAACGGCACGACGGACATGACCACGCGGCGGAGGTCGTCCGCGCGGGGGCGGCGGCTGTCGTGGCGGAACGCCCGTTGGAGCTTCCGGTGCCCGTGGCGGTGGTGCGTTCCACGCTGGAAGTCCTCTCTCCCTTGTCCGCCCGTTTCTACGGGCACCCGTCCCACGGCATGGCCGTCGTCGGCATCACGGGGACCAACGGGAAGACCACGATCACCTACTTGCTGGAGAACATCCTGAAGGCCGCGGGCCACGCGCCGGGCGTCATCGGAACGGTGGAGTATCGATGGGCGGACAAGAAAGAAAAAGCGCCGAACACCACTCCGTTTTCCGCCGACCTGCAGAGGCTGTTGGCCAGAATGAAGCAGGACGGCGCGACGCACGTGGCCATGGAGGTTTCCAGCCACGCCCTGGCTCTCCATCGCGTGGACGACGTGGCGTTCGCCGCCGCCGTGTTCACCAACCTCACCCGGGATCATTTGGATTTCCACCAGGACATGGACAGCTACTTTTTGGCGAAGGCGAGGCTGTTCGAGCTCTTGGACCGCACGTCCGCGCCGCCCCAAACAGGCGGTGGAATGAAATTTGGTATAATCAACGTCGACGACGCCTGGTCGGAAAAAATGCGTTCCCATGTGAAGGGCGCCGTGCTGACGTATGGATTGAAAACCCCTTCGGACCTGAGCGCCGCGGACATTTCTCTAGCGGCGGAAGGGACGGCTTTCACATTGGTCTCCCCCCAAGGTACGTTTCCCTGCCGGCTCCATTTGGTTGGCGCGCACAACATCTCCAACGCGTTGGCGGCGGCGGGCGCGGCCATAGCGCTGGGGATCCCGATGGACGCCGTCCTGCGGGGGCTTGAGACGCTTCCGGGCGTTCCCGGCCGTTTGGAACGGGTGACGTTGCCGCCGGAAGAGCGGGCGGACCCCTTGCCGTTCTCCGTCTTCGTTGATTACGCTCACACCGACGATGCGCTCAAGAACGTCTTATCCGCTCTCAGGCCCCTGACGAAGGGCCGCCTCATCACCGTGTTCGGCTGTGGAGGCGACCGGGACAGGACGAAACGCCCGGTCATGGGGGAAGTGGCCATGAAGATGTCGGACCACGTGGTCGTGACCTCCGACAACCCCCGCTCGGAAGATCCTCAGAGGATCACCCTGGATATCGAGGTGGGAATACGCCGGGCCGGGGGAACGCACTATGAGATCGTGCTGGACCGGGAATCGGCCATCGATGCGGCCCTCCGTCGGGCGCAAGCGGGAGACGTGGTCCTGGTGGCCGGAAAAGGACACGAGACGTACCAAATTTTCAAGGACAGGACGATTGATTTTGATGACCGGGTCACGGTGCGCCATCGTCTGAAATCCGTTTTGTGAACTTATCGTTTCGCTTGGATGAAATCGCGGCTTGCACGGGCGGCCGGATCGAATCGGGCCGCCCCGAGGTCCGGGTCCAAAGCCTCGCGACGGATTCCCGGACGATCCGGGACGGTGACTGGTTCATCGCCTTGCGCGGCGAGCGGCAAGACGGCCACGCTTTCGCGGCCGACGTGCTGGCGCGGGGCGCGGCGGGTGTCATCCTGTCCCGCAAGGTCCCGGGTTTGCCGGTGAACGCCAACTGCCTTTTGGTGCCCGACACCCTCCAGGCTCTTCAACACATCGGCTTGGCCTGCCGCCGGCGGTCCTCGGCCCGGGTGATCGGAATCACGGGCAGCAACGGGAAAACCTCCACCAAGGACATGGCCGCGTGCGTCTTGGCGGCGGCCGGGAAACGGGTTTTGGCCACACGCGGGAACCTGAACAGCCAAATCGGCCTTCCTTTAATGTTGATGGAGCTTGACGCGCCTCACACTCACGCGGTTTTGGAAATGGGCGCCTCCGAAAGAGGGAACCTGACGCGCCTGGCGTCCTTGGCCAGGCCCGGCGTGGCGGTCATCACCAATATCGGCCGGGCGCACATGGAATTTTTCGGCAGCCTGGAGGCCGTGCTTGAGGCCAAGTGGGAACTGGCGGCCTCACTGCCCGAAGACGGCACGCTGATCCTGAACGCGGACGACCCGCTCCTTTTCGGCCGGATCGGCACGTGGAAGGGGTCCGCCTTGACCTTCGGCGTGGAAAGCCGGGCGGACGTGCGGGCGGAGGACATCCGGCCCGGGCCTGAGGTGCAATTTCGTTTATTGGCGCGAGGGTTCAGCCAGGACGTTCGTTTGCCGGTGCCGGGTTTATTCAACGTGTATAACGCGCTGGCCGCTTCCGCCGTGGCGTTGACCGAGGGTGTTCCGCTGGACGTCATCGCTGGAGCGTTGTCCGGATACGTGCCGTCGCAGTACCGGATGCAGGTGCGGCGCTTGCCCGACGGTTCCCTTTTTGTTTTGGATGCCTACAACGCCAACCCCTCCTCCATGAGGAGCTCATTGGAGAGTTTCGTGCAGGCGTTCCCCGAGCAGCGCAAGATGGTGGTGCTGGGAAGCATGCTGGAATTGGGGGCTTCGGCGGAAGCCGATCATAAGGCGCTGGGGGAACTCCTGGCTTCGCTGCCCATCGAGCGCGTTTTTTTCCTCGGGCCGGAAGGGTCCTGGGTGCGTTCCGGTTTCTCGGGCGGGAAAGGGAAGCCCTCGCTGGAGATATATAATGACAAAGACAAGCTTTCGCGGGACTTGGAAAAATCCTTGTCCACCGGGTCGGCCACGCTTTTTAAAGCTTCGCGGGGGATCAAGCTGGAGGAGGTTTTCAATCCTCTGATATCGAAATCGACGGGAGATCAATAACTCATGTTCTATTATCTGTCCAATTTTCGCGACCTTTTTTTTCCGCTCAATTTGTTTCAGTACATCACCTTCCGCTCCGGCGGGGCGTTCCTGACGTCCTTGCTGATCTGCCTGCTCTTCGGTGAGGCGTTCATCAACCTCATCAAGCGCACGAAGATCGAGCAGTCCATCCGGGAATACGGCCCGTCAACGCATCTCGCCAAGGCCGGAACCCCCACGATGGGAGGGCTGTTGATCCTGATGGCCATGGCGGCGTCCACCCTCCTCTGGGCCCGTCTCGACAACCGGTTCATCTGGCTGACGCTGATCTTGGCGGTCTATCTGGGACTCCTGGGTTTCCTCGATGATTACCGCAAGTGGCTGAAGAAGCATCCCGCGGGCGGGCTTTCCGACCACGTGAAAATGGGGGCGCAGCTGCTGGGGGCGATGAGCGTGGCCATCTATCTGTATTTCTGCCCGCCCAACCCCGCTTTCGCTCAGGCGGTGGCGGTCCCGTACGTCAAGGAGCTTTTCCTCTCGCTGGGAGGCTTCATCATCCCGTTCGCGTTCTTCGTCATGGTGGGGTCCTCCAACGCGGTCAACCTGACCGACGGTCAAGACGGCCTGGCCGTGGGCACGCTCCTGGTGAGCGCGCTGACCTTCGGGGTTTTCTCGTATCTGGCGGGACACGCCAAGCTCTCGATCTATTTGCGCATCGTTCCGGTGTCCGGAGCGGGGGAACTGACGATTTATCTGGCGGCCATGGCCGGCGCTTGTCTCGGATTCCTGTGGTTCAACGCGCACCCGGCCCAGATCTTCATGGGGGACACCGGGTCCCTTTTCCTGGGGGGGACCATCGGCCTGGTGGCCCTGTGCATCAAGCAGGAGTTGATCCTGGTGCTCGTGGGCGGGATCTTCGTCGCGGAGACGATCTCCGTCATGCTGCAGATCGGGTCCGTCCGGTTCCGCAAGGGCAAGCGCGTTTTCCGCATGGCTCCGCTGCATCACCATTTTGAAGTGTCGGGCATTCCGGAAGAGAAAGTCACGACGCGGTTCTGGATCGTGGCCGTGGTGTTGGCCCTCATCGCCCTGACGTCCTTGAAGATCCGGTGACAAGCCTCGTTTCTCACCCCGCCCTCGCTTATTGGTTCCGGGGCAAATCCGCCTGCGTCATCGGTTTGGGGAAATCCGGCGCGGCGGCCGCATCCTTCCTGCATCGCTGCGGCGCCCGCGTGAGCGTGACGGAGAAACGGCCCCGCCGAGACGTGGTCTCTTGGATCCGCCGGCTTCCCAAAGGCGTCACGTGCGAGACCGGCGGCCATCGTTTGCTCGCGCGCCCTTGGGACTTGGTGGTGGCCAGCCCGGGCGTTCCCGCCCAGGTCTGGCGGGACCTGCGGGGGACGGTCGTGTGGGGAGAGCTGGAACTGGGCTACCGGGTTCTCTCTCTGGCGGGCCGATGGCCGCGGCGCGTGGCGGCGGTGACGGGGACCAACGGGAAAACGACCACCACGGCTTTGCTCGGCGAGATTTTCAACGTCCTGGGAGAGAAAACGGTTGTGGCCGGGAACATCGGCACGCCTCTCTGCGAGGTCCTGGACGTTCTTTCCCCCGAACATGTCCTGATCCTGGAAGTTTCAAGCTATCAATTGGAAACCGCCCAGGCTTTCCGTCCGTCCGTGGGAACCGTTCTCAACGTGACGCCTGACCATTTGGGCCGGCATCAGACCATGGAGAATTACGCGCGGACCAAATTCCGCCTCTTTCAGAACCAAAGCCCGGCGGATGCCGCGGTGTTGAATGCGGCCGATCCCTGGGACAGGCGCCTGGCCAAAGACCCGCCGGGACAGGTGTATTGGTTCGGTCACGAAAAGACAGGTGCGCCGGGTGTCTATCACGTCCGCGGCCGTCTGGAATCCGCTTTGCCGGGCGCGGAGGGGTCCTGGCCGGTCCCCCGGTGCTTGCCGGGACGGCACAACATCGAAAACGCACTGGCCGCGGTGGCTTGCGCGCGGTTCTTGGGGGCGTCTCGCGACGCCATCGGCCGGGCGCTCCGTACGTTTCGGGGCGTTGAGCATCGGTTGGAAGAAGTGCGGCGGTGGCGCGGGATCACGTTCATCAACGATTCCAAGGCCACCAACGTGGACTCCACGCTCGTCGCGCTCCAGTCGTTCCCGGGCCGCCTCCACGTGATCATGGGCGGGCAGCATAAAGGTTCACCCTACACGCCCTTGAAGGCCCTGGTCAAGCAAAAAGCGAAGGAGATCCTTCTCATCGGAGAGGCGGCGGGCCTCATCCAAAAAGATCTGAACGGCGCGGCCTCCCTGGTCCCGTGCGGCACGTTGGATCGCGCGGTGAAAACGGCCGCTCAAAACGCGCGCGAGGGCGACGTCGTCCTCCTGTCCCCGGCCTGCGCTTCTTTCGACCAGTTCGACAATTTTGAACATCGGGGGAGATGTTTCAAGGAGGTCGTGAACGGTTTGTGAAACGCTCCAGGGTGTCCTCAAAAGTCGTGAAGAAAGCGCCTTCCCGGCCGGACTTGGCCGTTTTTTTCCTGACGGCGTCCCTCCTCGTTTTCGGCTGGGTCGTCCTCTACTCGGCGAGCGCCCTGGTGGCCGAAAGCCGGTTCGGGGACCAATACTATTATTTGAAGAAGCAAATGATCTGGTCGGGAATCGGATTGGCCGGCCTTTTGATCTTTTCCAGGATCAACCTCAAGATCGTTCAGCGGTCGGCGCGGCTGATCTATGTGGGCATGGTGGTCCTCCTGGGCCTTGTGCTGTTGGTCGGCCACGAGGTGGGCGGAGCGAAGAGATGGCTGCGCGTGGCGGGCCTTGGCATTCAGCCATCGGAATTCGCGAAGCTTTCGATCGTGTTGCTCTTGGCGGATTTCCTGGACCGGAAGAGGAGCAAGCTCTCGGAGTTCTGGAGCGGGTTCGTCCCGCCCATGGCGCTGGTGGGTATCGTCTTGGGCCTGATCGCCCTGGAGCGCGATCTCGGGACCCCTCTCCTCATCTCGCTCGTCTCCGTCGGCATGATCTTTCTGGCGGGAGCCCGGTACCTGCACCTGATCGGGATCGCCCTGGCGGCGCTTCCACTCCTCTATTTCGCCCTGTTCCACGTGGCGTACCGCCGGCAACGCCTGTTCGCTTTCCTGGACCCATGGAAAGACGCCCGTGGGACGGGGTATCAGCTTGTGCAGTCGCTGTTGGCGCTGGGGTCCGGCGGGTTCTGGGGGCGGGGGTCCGGGGAATCGACGATCAAAATGTATTACCTTCCGGAATCCCAAACGGATTTCGTGTTCTCTATTTTTGGAGAGGAGTTCGGGTTC
>JACQPF010000030.1 GCA_016207625.1 Elusimicrobiota bacterium
TGGTCGTGGAGGACGAGCCGGTCATCCTCGATCTCTGCTCCCGATGGATGCACGACAAAGGGGGGCACGACGTCCTGACGGCCAGCACCCCGGAACAAGCCCTGGAACTCTTGGAAAAATACCCCATTGAGCTCGCCATCCTGGACGCCAACTTGCAGAACGAGAAGGACGGGCTCCACCTCTGCCTGGACATCAAGCGGAGGAAGAGCATCCCGGTCCTCCTCCTGACGGCGTTCGCGAACCTAATAACCCTGCCCTTCGTCGCCAACAACTTCAACGGCGCCTACGCCAAGCCCTACCACATGCGGGGGATTTTAGAGAGAGTCAACGAACTCCTGGACCATCACGCCCAGGTTCCCGTCCATCGTCCCTCGCCCAGGCGTCATCCGCTCCACAAAAAGCCAACGCCCCACCACCGGCACCCCCACAAGCACTCTCCCCGCTAAACGCCTGTTCCTCCGTCCCCCTTCGGGGGCTGCTTCAACTGCTTGTCCAACTGCTCCCGGACCGCGTCCAGCTGTTCCCGCGCGACCTGGCGGTGCTTCTCCAAAGCTTCCCCGATCAATTTCACGAAAGTGGGGGTCTCCCACACGGCCGTGCTGCCCTCATCAGCCCCGGACTCGATCATGGCGCCATAATAATAGGAGAGAGGCATCCAAAAAGACACCTGGATCTCCGGCTGGCCTTTGACGCGCTCGCGATAGCGGCTGGCCGGGATCTCCCGGCGGCCAATGGCGATCATTTTCTTAGGTCTTGCCACATCTTCCATTGAGGTCCTCCCAAAGAAATAAACCCCCTTGACAAACGCCCTATCCTCATATATCCTATACATGGAATACATAGCATGTATGAGATCATGGGAATCCAGCACCTTACATCATGAATAACGAGATTCTACCAAAGAACTTTGACGGCTTCGATATATTAAATGTATGCCATGTTCCTTATACACTCTATATCAAGAAGAACGAAGGTGTCAACACAAAAATTTGTTAACGTCCGCACGAAGTGCCAGGAGGAACCCATGGAGCGGGAAAAGTTTATCGCGGCCAAGGTCGCCGAGTCCAACGACCGGCTTAACAACATCCTTTACGCCCTCATGTGGGGGATGTCCACGGACAAGGATCGCCGTCAGGAGCCGTCCAAGGAGGAGAGCCGGAGGTGTCTGCCGACTTTCGGAGTCGCCGCCTAAAAATGGCAGGTCGCGCGGGGCAAGAGGGCCCCGGGCTTTGGCCGCCGAATGGGCCGCGCCCGGGCAAGAGCGGGGAGGGCGTATGGATGACAGGATGGGGCAAAAGGATCGTGGGGAAGACGGTGTTTCCATTTTTGAGGTTCTTCGCCAGGGCCTTCAACGCAAAGCCTTGAAGCATGTCCCAGCACGCCAAGCCGACGATCTGGCCGGGCGGGTGGTCCGCGTGGTGCGGCGGTTTTACGGCCTGGGTGGGGCGGGCCAATGAGCGATGGGTTCGATGACAAGTCCCCTTTCATTCTTTTTGGGCTCTTTCTTTTGTTGGTCGGCCTGGTGCTGGCCCTGGTATACGGGCTGGGCGGGGACTGGATCCGGGAGGGGAAAACCCCGGTCCTGGAAATCCGCCTGACCCCCCGGTGAGGCGGGCGGCATGGACGAAACGCCGGACCGTGAGAAAAAGGACAGGGAACTCCGGGAAACCTTCGACGCCCTCAAGGAAATGAACCGCCTGGTTCTTCGCACCTCGCTTTGGCTCATCGGTCTTTTGGTTTTGGGGATGATCGCTTACCTGTGGATAACCATCCACAGGGGGTGAATGGGAGGGACTCATGGACAACACTGCGTCGCAAGGAAAGAAAGACCATTGGATTTGGCTTCGGTCTTGCCCGTCCGCCGGGCGGGGTGGAGCGCGGAGGGCCCGCCGACGGCTTGACCTGGTCCGCGCCGCCGGGGCGAGGCACTGGCCGGGCCCTCAAAACGGTCATCCGGGCCGGTCACCTAAGCGGCTGGGGATAGAAGGAGGCGGGGACAGCCATGACGAACTTCTTTCCTAATCCAAACAAGGATCTTCCGGAGGCGTGGGTGTGCGACCCCCGGGACCCGGCCCCGCGGGCGGGCAACGGTCGAAGCTCCCGGCACGACCTTTGGCACGTCGTGGACGAGTTCGAAGGCGCCACAGGTCAGCGCCTGCGCGTCCACGTCACCCGCCTGGACCGCCACAGTTTCAAAGCCCGCATCGAAAAAGTCGACAAGGCGGTCCTGAGCTGCGAGTTGGCCCACGGCGTGGGACGTACCGAGGCGGCGTCCATCCTCACGGCCCTCAAGCGCGCCCGGGAGACGATTCAAAGCATGGGCCAGGACGTGGTGATCAAGGGGTTCCGGCCATGACGCCCACGGCCCCGGCGGAGCACAAGGTGCTGCTGATCGCGCCGGCCAGCGCCGTGTACACGGGCCTGGTGGCCGCGTTCCTGAAGGAGGGGTGGAAGGCGGCGGTCTCCTCCTGGACCGAGCCGGACGTGCTGGCCCGGGTGAGAGCGGACACCCCCGAGGTCCTGGTTCTGCCGGCGCGGTTTTCCGGAGTGTCCGGCCTGACCATCTGCCGGGCGATCCGCGCCGAGGACCGCTTGGCCCCCATGGGCCTGCTCCTTCTGGCGGACGGCAACGCCGGCGAAGGGCCGGCGTATCTCCTCGGCCAAGGCGCGGACGATTGCCTGAAAGCCGCCACGCCGCCCGAGGATGTGGTGGCCAAGGTCAAGGCGCTTCTCCGGCGGGGGATCGGCCGGTCCGGCGGCGCGGTGTCCTTCGGCCCGATCTCCCTGGACCTGGGACGGCGGGAGGCCCTTGTGTCCGGACGCAAGGCGCAGCCCTTGACGCCCAAGGAGTTCGATCTCTTGAAGCTGCTCCTCACGCATCCCCGCCGGGTGTTTTCCCACGCCTGGATCGCCAACCGGGTGTGGGGCGACAAGCCGTCGTCCATCCTGTCCCTGACATTGCACGCCCACATCTATAAGCTGCGGCGCAAACTGGGTCGGGAGGCGGGACGGTATCTCCAGAACCGGGCCAAGGCGGGGTATGTCCTGGACAAGCCGCGGCGGTCCAAAAAGCGTTCCTTCCCGGCCGTCGGTCAAAATTAGAATGGCGAAATATGGTCAAAAACGACAAAAGACGGTGTTGCATGGAATATGGATGGGTGGTTTTGGCAATAGTGTTGCATAACTATAAAACGAGATTGCACAGATTGTTTTTCTTGAGATAATTAGTTACCGGAAATTTACAAGTTGTTCAGAAAGAATTCAGTGTGTTTGCGTATAATCTTATGGTCGGCGTCACGGGAGCAAAATAAAATTTCTTCGGCAAGGACGAAAAAATGAGGGAAA
>JACQPF010000149.1 GCA_016207625.1 Elusimicrobiota bacterium
ATGGAAAAAGTAATCCAAAACTCAGAAAGACGAGTCTCCAGCGCGGCCATCAGTGGCGGCGGCGGGCGGCGAGTTGTGACCGAGGACGAGATCACCGTCGAAGTGGCGGCGAAAATGTCCGATACGGAATTCGCCAAACTCCCCCGGCATGTGAGGGACCGCCTCCTGGGACGAACCTAAAAATGGAGGTAAACAGCAATGACCGTTGGAAACACGCAAAGTATTGACGCTCTTCGGCCAGAGATCTGGCAAAAAGAGCTTTACGCAGACGTTATCGCCAACTTGTATTTCACCGAAAACGGAATGATGGGTGAAGACGACAACAACATCATCCAAATCAAACCGGATCTTCAAAAACAGAAAGGTGACGCCATCACCTTCGGCCTGACCGCCCGGCTCACCGGGAACGGCGTTTCTGGCGACGACGAACTGGAGGGGAACGAGGAGAAGATCAACGCCTATTCCGAATCCATTTCGATCAACCAAAAACGGTTTGCCGTGCGGCTGGAAGGAAAGCTGGACGAGCAGAAGAACGCCTACAACATGCGGACGGACGCGAAGTCGAAGTTGTCTGACCGGGTGCAGGAGTTCGTCGAGCGCCAGGCATTTCTTAAGATGGCCGGCGTCGGCAACACGTCCTTGACGGACGTGGGCGGCGCCGTTGTCGGAGCGGACTGCACCTGGTCCAACACCCCGGACGTGATACCCGCGGCGGACGAGAACACCGGGTACGGCAACCGGTACTTGTGCGCGGACTACACTTCCGGCACGACCAGTTTGGCCGCCACGGACCTTATAACCCCGGCGCTCATCTCGCGCCTCAAGGTTAAGGCGCAAATGGCGAATCCTAAGGTTCGCCCGCTGAAGATCAAAGGGAAGAACTACTACGTTCTGTTTGTTCACCCCTGGCAGGCCTTCGACCTCAAACGCAATCCCGAATTCGCGCAAGCGATGCGGGACGCGGAAGCCCGCGGCAAAGACAACCCGATCTTCACCGGGGCCCTGGGAATCTGGGACGGAGTCATTCTGCATGAGCACGAGTACGTGCCCTTCCTGGACGTGTCCGCGCTCACAAATGACAACTTCGCCGGAGCGGGCGGCGGTACGGCTTGCGCCGTGGACGCTTTCCGCGCCATCTTGGTCGGCCGGCAGGCCTTGGGGTTTGCGAAATGCCAGAACGAGAACGGCTGGGTCGAAGAGACGTTCGACTATAAGAATAAGACCGGTTTCGCGACTGGCCTCATCGGTGGGATCCAAAAGATCATGTTTAACTCGAAAGAGTACGGCACGGTCGTCCTGGACACCTCCGCGACGGCTCTTCTCTAAGGGAGGTAATGGACCATGGCTTATAGCGTTTCTTCCACAATCGGCCCGCTGGATGTTTCCGCGGGCAAGTACCGGATGATCACCAAGAAGGTGAGCCCCGACGCCGCAACCGGGAGCGTCACCTTCTCGGAGGTCACGACCGTGGACAGCATCGTCGGGTTCGGGTTCCTCGAAAACCTGACGGCCAACTGTTACACGATGCAGGCCTCCATCAACGGCTCCACCGCCAACCAGGTCGACTTCGCGCTCTGGAAAGCCGGCGGGACCGCCGCGGACACCGCTTATCTGGACTTCTGGATCACGGTGCTCGGTTACTAAGTTAGGGATCTTTTTCAAAATCCCCGAGGGGGGTGCAAAGCCCCCCTCAGATTTGAGCAGTTGACTTTGGATCAAAGGAGAGTTTCATGGCAACCATTTCAGGGAACGGAATGAGCCAGGAGGACCTGGTAAACTTCCTGCAGTTCATCAACACGAATTTGACCGGCGTGCTGGCCAAACTGGACGCCGAGAGTTTGAGCGATTCGGACTACGAGTCGACGCTCGCCATCGCATTCCCCAGCACGGAAATCACTGAGAACGGGATCACGTCGCAGGGGTCGGTCCTCTCGTTCCTGAACAATTGGGTCACGAACTTCAACGCGCTGAACGCGAAGCTGGACGCCGACGGCACGGTCAACAGCACGAATTATGCATCGGCCAACAACATCACCGACGTGATCGAAAGCGCCACCGCCGGGAACCTGAAAAACATCGGCATTTTTCAGGGGAACCTTGTGAACCTTCTCCAGACCATCGTGACCAAGTTCAACGCCACAAACGCGAAGCTGGACCTGGACAGCGGCGTCTCGGGAACAAACTACGCGAGCCTTTGGAACATCACCGACACGATCGACAACACGGCTTGCACGGACTAGGGGGGGACAGCCATGAAACGAATCTTTTGCATAGCGTTTTTGCTTCTTTTGGGGTCGGCGGGCGCGGGTTTTGCCGGTGACCCGGCCTGGTTGGAGCTGGACCCGAACAGCTCATACACGATCAGCCAGGCCACCATCAGCATCAGCTCGGACACGGTGACGACCATCGCCGCGGAGACGCGATACCGCGAAATTTACATCGGGGACCCGTCTACGACCGTCAGTATTTTTTATCGAGTTGACGGATCGACGGTCAGCATTCCGACCGTGGGGTGGTGGATCCCCGCCGGCCAATGGGGAAGGATCGAAAGCAATTCCGCGATAAATTTGCAGCTCGGGGCGGGCGAATCCTCCGTCACCGCGCGGCGCATGACTGTCCAAAAGTAGGGAGGAGACGACGATGAAATTTTACAGATGGCTGGTATGTTTGGCCGTGATCCTGGGCTCCACCGGGGCCGCGTGCGCGGGGATGCTTGGGGGTGGCGGGGTCAACAACACGATCACCGTCAATTTACAGAGCCTTCAGCAAAGCTCGACGATGACCGTGATCACGGGTGAGCTGCAAACCACAGACACGATCACCTCGCAAAAGGGCGTCAACACGGCGACCATCACCGTGACCGGGGTCAGTGACTTGCAGGGGGATGTGACCATCGGCGGGACGTTGGACGTGACCGGAGCGACGGCGCTTTCCAGCACGTTGTCAGCGGCCGACACGATCACGGCCAGCAAGGGCGTGACCGGGACCACCATGACCTTGAGCGGGGCCGGGACATTTAACGGCGATGTGACTCTCGGCAACGCCTCGGCCGATACCAATACGGTCTACGGCTACACCGTCTCATACGCCAGCTTCACCGTGAATGAAGGCGTTACGATCGGGAGCGCCACTGTTATGAACGGCAACGTCACGGCCGGGGATGCGGTCGCCGACACGTTGACAGTGAACGCTTACACGGTTCATAACGCATCGATCACCGTGAACCAGGGGATCACCGTCTCCAGCGCCTCGACGTTCTCTGATACCATTACGGCGTCAAAAGGCGTGAATGCGGCAACGATGACCGTGACCGGAGCGGCGACGTTCTCGGATTCTACCTTCAACGGAAATGTGACATCCACCGGAACCGTCACGATCTCCGGCGCTGGCGGGCTTACCGTCACCGGCGGACCGACCACCGTTTACAACCGGACCGAGGCGCAGCTCAAAGTCAGCACTCCGACAGCGAAAGGGCAATTGTTTTATGACACAACAAACGATGAGGTTGTTAAGTCCACCGGCACAGCGACCTGCTTCGATTATTCACAGATCCACGACAAGACCGCCGTTCCCGTCGGCTGGTAAAAGGGGAGCAGCAATGCTTGACGTGGTCGGCCGAGGCCGGGGCGTGACCTTTTTTAGGGATCCGTCCTGGGCTGCGGGCAGGAAACAGGCCATTTTCACGATCCACGATCAGAATTTTGTGGACGAATATGGCTTATGGCTCGCGGCCGATGAATCTCTTGTCGATGACGGGCTTGAGGGGTTTGCCTTAAAGGTCGATCGGCTTCGCCATAAATTGCGCGTGGCGAATGACGGCAAACGCCGATGGTATCCCCGCAGGAACGTGGCCGGGGAATACATCGAGTTTGGCGCGCCCCAATACTGGTCAGGCACGCAATGGAAGGCTTTGACTCTTGGAACGCCAAGCCGGCCAAACGCTCAGACGCTTCTCTGGGATAGAACAAACTTCTCTTTTGAACTAATCACCCACTGGCGGCAGATCAAGCTCAACATCGTTCTAAAAAACAGTGGCGCGGCCCGGCGGGTCCGGTGGCCTGTTTCCCTTGTTGGTCTTTCCTGGCAAAACTGGAGCCTGATCGGCGGGGACGGACAGTCGGTCGGGAGCGTCGTTCCGCCTTGGGGGACAGATGCAAACGGAACGGCCGTGCCAATCTTGAACAGCTACAGCGGTGGATACGTCGAATTTACAGCCGATCTCAGCGGCTTGGTTTATCC
>JACQPF010000150.1 GCA_016207625.1 Elusimicrobiota bacterium
CGCCCCTCCTCGATCCGCTTTTGGTGGCCAAGCTGGCCACCATGGAGCTCCGTGCTCGCTACGTGGTGGAAGGGGCCCTCTCCGGCCGCCACCGGAGCGCCCGTCAAGGGCACTCTCTTGAGTTCGCGGGGCACCGGGCCTACACGCCTTCCGACGAATGGCGCCACATCGACTGGAAGGTCTTCGCGAAGACGGACCGTTGGGTGGTCCGGGAACAGCAAGAGGAGACCAACCTCCACGCGGCCCTTTTCTTGGACACGTCCAATTCCATGGCCTTTGCCTCGGAAGGCCGGCTTTCCAAAATCCATTATGCGTCCATCCTTTTGGCCGCGCTGGGCTATCTCCTCGTCCATCGGCGGGAATCGGTCGGCCTCGGTTTCTTCAATGACCGCTTGAAGGAATACGTCCCGCCGCGCGGTGGAGCCCCGCACCTGGCCCAGTTGATGGAGCGCCTGGAGCAAGTGCTTCCGTCCGGGAAAACGGACATCCAGGCCTCGCTCGAGGAAGCGGGCCAACGGCTCCCCCGACGGAGCCTGGTGATGATCGTTTCGGATTTCCTCTTCCCGCCGGAAGCGATCCACTCCTCTTTCCGCGCCCTCCTCTCCCGGAAGCACGAAGTGCTGGCCCTTCAGGTGCTGGATCCGGCGGAGATCGAGTTTCCATTTCAGGGGGAATTCGCTTTTCATGACCTGGAAACCGGCGAAACCCTTCAGGCCCGGGCCGACGAGGTGCGGGATCAATATCAAAAGCTGTTGTCGGAGCGCCTTGAAAAGAACCGAAGGGTCTTCTCTTCGCTGGGCGTGGATTCCCATCTCTTTGAGACCGGCAAACCCATTGACGCCGAGCTTTCCGTCTTCCTGGGTCGGCGAGCGCAATCCGTGTAAACATAATAATGAAGAAAAACCTTGAAAACATATGTTTCACAATATATGATAAAGCCGTTGACAGAAAGAACTGTCTAGCGCGTTCCCATCCGTCCATGCAGCGCGATCTGCGGAAGGGGCGCAATCCGGGAGGTTTTTCATGATGAAGCGACTCATGACGTTGGGGGTCTTCCTTTCGTCGATCTGCGGGCAGCCTTCGTTGTTCGCGGACGCCGGAAGCATGGCCTTGGGGATGGAAGAAGGCTTTTACACGGACTTCAACGTGAACGTGTCCGTCGTGTCCAAGAAGAGCGAATCGTTGAGCGAAGCTCCGGGAGTCGTGACCGTCATCACGGCCGACGAAATCAAAAAGATGGGCTACGACACGATCAACGATGTCATCTCCACAGTCCCCGGCGTGACCGTGACGGAAAGTTATTGGGGGTCCACCTCATTCTCCTTCCGAGGCCTTCGTGAAAACCACTATAACAACAGGACTCTTCTCCTTTTGAACGGAACCCCCATCCGCAACGTGACCGTGGGCCAATATGTCCTTGAAGGCATCCCCGTCAACTCCATCGACCGGATCGAAATCATCCGCGGCCCCGGCTCCGTGATTTATGGAAACGGCGGTTTTGCGGGCGTGATCAAAGTCATTACCAAGGACAAAGTGAACACCACCGGCGTGGCCGCCATGGGCGGCAGCAAAAAAACCTCAGACGTCGCCATCGAGCATGGGCGGTCCATGGGCGGCATTAATTATTACGTCGCGGGATCCGTCCGCAACAGCGACGGCTATAAAGCCACGGCGAAAGACGAGAGCGGCCTCGTCCGCCGTTCGGGACAATACGACAAAGATCAGACGTCTTATGAGGACGATTACGACAACGCCTTCGGCAGTTTCTCCCTGGGCGGGTTGAAGATGGGTTCCTACCACTTCACGCAGGTCAAAGACAAGATGGGAATCACCCCCAGCCACATCACGACGGGGTTCACCAAGATGAGGATGAGCGGCGCTTCCGCGAGCTACGAGCACAAGATCGGGGCTCTCGAAGTCAAACCAGGCGCCTATTACGAGTGGACTTATTATAAGACCTACATGGACCATTTCCCTGCGGCGGCGTCACCCCCCATCAACCAGCTCTACTCCGGACGCCGGTTCGGCGCGGACCTGGATGGGCGCATCGATCTCACGGAGAGCATTTCCGGCTTGACGGGGATGTCCTTTGAAAGACAGGACACTAACCCCTACGAGTTCCGGGACCTCTCGAATGGAACGCAGAGCGTTTTCTCGGCGTTCCTCATCCCGTATCACACGTATGACATGTCGGCCTTCGCTCAGTTGGAAGTGGCCCCCGTGGCGCCTTTGAAAATCGTCGGCGGAGTCCGCTACAACAACAACATGGAGTACGGCGCGACCGCTGTGCCCCGGGTGAACGCCGTTTTCAAGGCGGCGGAGAACCTCACCGTCAAAGCCCAATACGGCCAGGCCTATCGCAACCCCACGTTCTTTGAGAAATACGTCAACACCAAGAACGTGCTCTACGGGGATCCGGACCTGAAACCCGAGAAAATTAACACGGTTGAATTGGCTTCGGACTGGTTCACGAAACAGCGATCCGTCCGGTTCACGTTCTTCAACGAATCGACCAGCAACCTCATCGATCGCGTGAAGA
>JACQPF010000031.1 GCA_016207625.1 Elusimicrobiota bacterium
ACGGCAGGACGAAGATGTCCGCCGCGCGATAGAGCGGAACCAAATCGGACATGGGGCCCAACAGCCTCACCCGGTCTTCCAGGCCGCGCCGTTCGACCTCCCGCTCCAATGCTGGACGCAGGATCCCTTCCCCCGCGATCGCCAGATGGATGGTGTCGGCTTTTTCCAACGTCTTCCGGAAGGCCTCCAGGAGAAGAAGGTGCCCTTTCTCCGGGCTCAACCGGCCGGCGGAAACGATGAGCACGTCCCGCTCGCCCAATCCCCACGCGCCCCGCAAATCCTCGGTGGACGTCGCGGGCAACCTGGCCGGGTCCAGAGCGTTCCGGATCACGTGCACCGATCCGTTCATGAACGCCAATTTCCGGCGGCTCGCCTCGGAAACGGCCACCACGGCCTCCGTCCGTCGCAAAATCAAATTGTCCAAGGCTTCGTAGGTCCTCATCTTCAAGTTATGGCTCGTCCTGCCGTGAAAAACCGCCACCTGCCGGCACCGGGCGATCCGGGCGGCCAGCCACCCCACGAGGTTGGACTTATAGTCGTGCGTGCAGAGGACATCGTATCCGTTTTCCCGGAGCATCCGCGCCAGCCGCCACGCCGCCAAGAGCGGAACCCGCCCCCCCGGCAACAGCACGGCCGGCACGTCCTCGGCGACGGCCGCCCGGTAAAACGCGTCGCTCCCGTCCGGAAGCACCGCGATCGTCGAGGAAATCTCGTCCTTCAAAAACCGCGCCTGCCCAAGGATCAGCTTCTCCGGACTCCCCACAAAAGGACTGCTCCGCAAATGCAGGACTTTCAATTGAGATTGAGGGGACGTTGTTAAATAATTAACTAACATGTATTGTCTCCGTTAATCTATCCGTGATTTTCCGTGAGAACTGGTCGATGTTGTGGAGAGACAAGGCCATGCCGGTGCCGATCCACCAGTAAATCTCATACAAATCGTGTCCAAAGAATCCCAAGGCCAAACGAATGATGATGTACCCCATCCCCGCCATGCAGGCGGCCCGAAGCATCCGCAGGTCGTTCAAGTGCGTCCTCAAGGGTTCGAAGGAAGCCCCCGGCGTTTTCCGCAACTCGCCGAGTCGGCTTTCAACGCGCCTCATTTGTGCCTCGATGGACACCCGGCTCACCCGAAAAGTCGCCATGAGTTTCATCAACAGCAGGCCGAAGACCACGAGCCCCTGCGCGCCGAGGTTCGTGGCCACTTCAAGATACAGGTTGTGGGTGTCCTGCACGCGCCCGAACACCTGCTGGCGCACCGCCGGAAACGCGGAAACGCCCACTCCGAATGGATGCTCGTGAAAAACGGCCGCGGCGTCCCTCAGGATCTCTTTCCGCTTTTGCATCGACGACCCCTCGACCTCTTCCCCCGTGAAGATCGTCCGCAGGCGAACCTGGTAATGCTCGGGCATGCTGGGCCAGGCGGCCGCCGCCAGGAACATGGACATCAGAAGGAAAAGGGCCTTGCGCCTTGAAGAGAGCCAAAGGAATCCGCCCAGCACGAACAGCGCCAAGTAGGCGGTGCGCGAGGCTGAAAACAGAACGCATCCCATTGACGTCACCGTCATTGCGGCGAGCATCATGCGCAGGAGGTTCGACTTCACCACAGGGAAAAGGAAATACACGAACGGCAAGACGCCCATGGCCAGACCTCCCAATGAGTTCGGGTGAGCGAACAACGGCGTGTCTCCATGCAGACGCGGCACGCCCTGGTTCTGCCACACCATGGACCCCGTCAATCCCGCCCGGAAGGACTCCTGCGTGATGTAGAAGCAAGCCGAAAGGAACGCCGCGAGAAAGAACCGCATCCCTCGGGGACTGCGGACGAACTGGGTCATGAAATACGCCATGAAAGCGAACTTCACCACCCGGTCTATGAACACCTGCAGTGACACATCGGGCGCGTGGGAATAGGGAAGCTGGACCACGATGCACACGAAAAACGCCGCGATGTAATACGTCAATGAGGACTTCCGCCGCTTTCCCGCCTCTTCCGGCATCCGGGGCCGGAGGAGCACAGCCAAGGAGGCCAGCACCGCCGCCACGATGAACTCCACCCGCAGCACCCCCAGCGCCTCCACGCGATGCCCCACTTGAAGGAACCAAATGAGGACGTACCCGAAAAACCCCAACAAGAGAAACGAAAACACTTGGGGATATGATTCTTGTATCGTCGGTACGCATTTATCCTTGTCAGTCATTTGTCCGCTTGCCCCAACGAACCAACCCCCTCGCTGTCAACGTCGCACCCTTTATCGCTTTCCATTGAAATGGATTCTCCCGCAAAGACAGGCCGTAGTAGCGCAAAGACGCGGCCGGGTCCCGCCGGCGGAAGAAGTAGCCCCGCGAGTTATAGGTGTGGGCGCGGGCCCGGCGGAGGTCCGCCCGGTTGATTCGCTCCGCATGAGCGGCCACGAACCGGGCGAAGATTCGGTCGCAGCAGGCTTGGCGGCGGAGGAGGTCTTTGGACATCTGCCCGGAATGGCCCAGCCGGTACGCCACCAGCGGCTCATCAACGTAATCGAACCGGTAGCGCAGGCTGAACCGGAGCCACAGGTCCCAGTCGATGGCCATGGGCAGTGACTCGTCGAACAAGCCCGACTCTTGGAAACATTCCCGGCGCGCCACCGCCGAGGAGAACGGCACGAAGTTGTCGCGCAAAAGCGGCCGGAGCGCGTCCCCCCGGAACGGAGGCAATTCCCTGGGCGGATGTGCGCAGGGCCGTCCGTCAGGATCCACGAAACGCATGCGGCTGTACACCACGCCCACGGCCGGGTCCTCGAAAAGCGGAAGCTGCTTCTCCAACTTGCTCGGTTCCCAAGCGTCGTCGGCGTCCAAGAAGGCCACGTATTCGGCTTTCGTCGCGCGGAGGCCCGCGTTTTTCGCCCGGGCCTGTCCCCCGTTGGCCAGCGCCACGACGCTCACGCGCGGGTCCACCAAATACCGGCTCGCCGCCATCCCGGTGTCGTCCGTTGAGCCGTCGTTCACGACGACGATTTCCAAGTCCTCGTGGGTCTGCCCCAGGGCCGATTCGATGGCCCGGGGGAGATACGCCCCGTAGTTGTAGCAGGTTATGACGACCGCGACACGAGACACGGTTCCACCCCGTTCACGACGGATTTATAATAGGACTCCCACTCCTCCATGCACCGCGCCCACGAGTACGTTTCCTCCACCTTTGCCCGCGAGCGCGCGCCCAGATCTTCCCGCAAAGCGGGGTCGCCCGCCAGCCGCGCCAGGGCGTGAGCCAAGTCTCCGGCCTCCCCCGGCGGCACAAGGAAACCGTTCGATCCGTCCACCAGTTCCACGTTCCCCCCCACGGCCGTGGCCACCACGGGCAGCCCGCACGCCATGTATTCCAACACCGCATTGGAGAATCCTTCTTCATCGGAACAAAGCACCGCCGCGTCCGCATGCTGAAGATAGGGAATCACATCGCTCACCGCTCCCATGAAATGCACGCGCCCATCCAAGCCGAGTCTCCGGCTCATATCCTCCAAAACCCCACGCTCCCCGCCTTCCCCCATCACCACGGCGCGGAAATCCGTCACATTATGCTCATCCCGAAGCAACGCCAACGCCCGCAGAAAAAAATCAATCCGCTTCACGGGCTTCAGGTTCGCCGTCACGGCCACCCAAAATTCCGCCGGTTTCTCCCGGAAGAGGCGCGGCGCGGCGGGCATGCCTGACGGCAATTCGATCCCGTTGTGGATCACCTTTACCTTCGTTTCCCGTGCGCCCTCGGCCCGCATCACATGGTTTTTGATCTCTTTCCCGTTGATCACGATTCCGTCGAACCGGCGGTTCACCGCCGGCATCAAGCCGCGGTAAAGCGCGTGGTACCACGGCAAGGACTTCCCCAACCCCATGTCCCGACGGCTGGACAAGAGCGCCGGGGCCTTCGCGAACCAACTCCCCATCCAGCAAAACACGGCGGCCTCGTTGAAGAAGGTCTGCATTATGTCGAAACGTTTTTCCCTTAACAAATTCCGGAACCGCGCCAACGCCCGGGGCAAAGATGCCTTCAGGAAACCATCGAACCCCAGCACGGTGTGCTCGCAGGGAAGGGAGTTCCGTCTCATCCAAGGCGTTTCGGACAGGAAGATCATGTAAGGCTCAAACGCACCCCGGTCCAGCCGGCGGACCATCTCCAGCAGTTGCTTCTCGGTCCCACCCATGTCGGTGATGATCTTATCGATAAAAAAAGCGACTTTGATTTTGGTCATTGATACGCGCTCCCGACGCGGCAAATGGAAAACCGGCGTTTCCCGTTCCGCTCGCGCTCCAGACGCGAAACGATCCTCACCGAGAACCGCATGTCCCTCCCCAGCACGTCCCGCATTTCCTGCAGAAGCCGACTCTCGGAGACGGGTCCGTAGCGGGCGTCCGGCACCACGTTCAGGCGGACTTCCGCGGGCGACTCCTGGATGATCTGGAGCTGCTCCAACCCCGGGATGGCCGTGAGGGTGCGCTCCACGAGAGAAACGCCGGCCACCAAGCGCCCGTCCCCGGCCACGAGGAAATCGGCCGTCCGGCCGGAGAGCTTTTCCATGAGGGGCAATCCTCGCCCGCAGGCGCAGCGCCGCGCGGACAGAACGCCTCGGTCTCCCACCCGGTACCGGATCAACGGCATCGCGCGGTTCACCAAATCCGTCACGACGATGTCCCCCTCTTCCCCCGGCGCCGCGGGCGATCCATCCTCGCGAAGGAATTCTATGAAGAGGTGCTCCGTGTTCAAGTGCATCCCCTCGCCGCGCTCGCATTCGGAGGCGATCAACCCAGCCTCCTCGCACCCGTACCGGTTCAAAACCCGGCAGCCGAAAACCCGCTCGATCGTCCGCCTCTCGGACGGCAGGAGCATCATGGAAGTGGAGATGATCCCGCGCACGCGCAGGCCCCTCACCGGACGAGCCGCGATATGCCCGGCGAAAACATACAGCGAGTGGGCGTGCCCGAACAGGAACCGGATGCGGTCCCGCGCAAGCCTCCGGGCGAAATCCGCCATGCTTTGGTCGGAGAGGTTCACGGTGTCGAGGTATATCCATCGGTCCAGCAAAGCCGACCTGAGCCTCTGTTTCACGGTCTTGGCCGCAGGCGGGTTTCCCCACAACGCTCCCACCGGATCTCCCAAATCCCAGCCGGACCAACGGTTGCTCCAAAGGGCCGCGGCGTTGCGGACCTCCTGGCATCTCTTGTCAAAAAACAGCTCCAGCGAAACCCCCGTGGACCCGCCCGTCTTCGTCCGGATCAATTCCCCCATCAAGAACTACTCCGATCTCAACGGTTCTAGGTGGGCGCGAACCTCCTCTTTGACTATAAGGGGAATGTCTTGAAACTCCTCCCGGGAAGCGGGCGGCTTCATGCCCCTCGCCCGATAGAATGGGCAGCGCCAAGCGGCGTATGCGACGGTGCGCCAGAGGTTTTGCCATTGGCGGCCCTCCTTCAGCTCGAAAGGAGCCCACTGCGCCCTCTCCAACCGCCTGAGCTCGCGAAGTTTCCGGCTCCGGTCATAGAGGTCCCAAAGAGGGTAGAAAACGTGTTTCGAAACGCGGTTCGGAACGAGGAAGCTCATGAGATCAGCATCTCCACCATCGTTTTCGACAACTCCCGTAATGACCCGGTGTTCATCTGAAGCTTCACCAAGGTGGACAGGGCGCTGGACAAAGCCTCTCGCCTCTTGCCTTCCGTCCTATAAACGTACGCCAGGCTGTTGCGCAACCCGACGAGCGTTTTCAACAACTGCGCTTGGGCCTCACCGCTTTTTTCCACGTCCCATTGCTTCTCCCGGGCCAGGACCTTGTATCGAAGCACCTTCTCGCGGTTGTTGGACATGTTGGTTTGATGCAGCCGCCTCTTCAGCCCCACCCGGTCGATGAACCCGACGTCTCGGTTCTTGGCGACGCGGAAGGAGAAATCAATGTCCTCGCTGCTCCTCAAGGCCTCGTCGAACACCCCCACGTCGTCCAGCAGCTCCCGCCGCACCATCACCGTTGAGGGCAGGATGAAGTTCTCGAAGAACAGCGCCTCGTACGCGGCCTGACGCGGGATCAAAAAACCGTCCTCCTCCAGCGGAACCTTTTCCAAGCTCCGAAAGCGGGGGCACGAACGCGTATGCCTCTCCTGAGTTTCGAGCCCGTCCCAGTTTTGGAAGTCCGCAAACACGAAATCGACGAAAGGATGTCTGTCGAGAAACTCCGCCTGCCTCCACAGCCGGCGATCGGTCACCACGTCGTCGGCGTCCAGGAAGGCGATGTAGCGCCCTCGGGCTTCCCGGATGCCCCTGTTCCGCGGCGACGAACAGCCTTCCGAGTTGGGTTGGGAGAAGGCCCGCACACGGTCGCCGTATTCCCTCAGCGTTCTCAACGTGCCGTCTGTGGAGCCGTCGTCCACGACGACGACTTCGCCGTCTGGCACGCCCTCCGCCCAAACGCTCTTCAGGGTCTCCCCGATATATTCCGCCGCGTTATACGCCGGGATCACGACGCTGAGCCTCATAAATCCCAATCCCTTCGGATATGAAAAACGATCCTCACCCACATTTCACACGTCTTCTTCATTTCTTCCATCCAACACGTCACCCGCGCCATGAGCGCGTCTTTCAACAGCCCCAAGTTCCTCATCGTCACGAGCTCCGGACGGTTCACGAACGCGCGGAGCAGGTTCCAAACGGCCCTCACGTTCCGCCGGACGGAGCGATAAAGATAGGCGTTGTCCAAATAATGATGCGCGTAAATCACCCGGTGCGGCAAAACCGCGTCCGCGGGATGGCTCTGGCAATACTTGTCCAGCACGGCCTTGTGGTTCTTGATCATGACATCCACTTCCAAGCCGCTCGTCAAGCTGCGCCCATGCTTGCGCCTTTTAAAGAGGGGTTCCGGATACGCACGGAAATCGCAGACCGCCGCCATGCGGATCCACAGGTCCCAATCCTCCGCGTTCCGCAATGCCTCGTCGAAAAGCCCCGTCCGGTACAAAATCTCCCTGCGGAACATCACGCTCGGCGTCACGGCCAGCTTGACGGGCTGGAGGAGAAGTCCTTTGAGGAACTCTCTCCGGTTTTGAGCCGTCTGACCCGAGAACATCACTTTCCGTTCGCTCAACAGGCCGTTCTCATTAAAATATTCGGCGGGCGAATAGGACACCACGTCCTCCTGGCCCCGCAAAACGTCCAATTGTTTCTCCAGCTTACCGGCCATCCACATATCGTCCGCGTCAATGAAAGCCGCCCATTCCCCCGCCGCCTGCCGGAGCCCGTTGTTCCGCGCCGCCGCCGGCCCCCGGTTCGCCTGGCGCCGATATGCGATCCGACTGTCCTTCGCCATGTAGGAACCCACCACCGCCCCGGTGCCGTCCGTCGAGCCGTCGTCGACGACGATGAGCTCCCAATCCCCAAAGGTCTGCCCAATCACCGAGTCCAGCGCTTCGGAGATGTACCGCCCCTCATTAAACGCCGGCATGATCACGGACACCAAGGGTTTCACACTATTTTCTCTGCGAGGAAGACGCCGTCTGCGCCCCCCCGATTTTCCGGAAGATCAAAATCGCGGGGTCTCCCCGATGCGCCACCGAGTCCATATGGCTCCGGATATGCCCCTGAGACTCCTTGCTGAAATAGACTTCCTTCCGGAACTTGCTCTCGTCGGCAATGATGAGGAGGTTCGGCACCGTTTGGGCGATCTCCATCATTTGCCGGCCATCCTCCACCAGCCCGGGGGCCACGCGGTAATTCTCGTCCACCGGCAAATAGTAGGCGGGTTTGGCCTTGAAGTAATAGGAGTACGCCATCGGGTTGGGCGTCAGCACCGTGGCCAGGCGCGCCTCCTCTTTCACGTCCTCCGGCAAGCTCTTCCAATTCGTGTGCGGGCTCGAAAAAATGACCTTCTTGGAATTGCCCAGCCATGGATACGCCAGCAGGTTCAACGCCGGCAACGCGAGGACAACGAAAAGGATCCTCTGCGCCCGGGGCTGGGCCGCGAGCAGTCCCGCCGCTCCGCCGGCCAGCGCCCTCAGAACCCAAAGCACCGCCGGCGCGGCCGTCATCACGAAGAACGGGAAGATGTAAAAAATGTACCGGTCGCCTTTCCGCCCGAAGACAAAGGAGTGCATGACGAAAAGGACGGCGAAGGACATCAGCAGGAAGACCCCCCTTTTCCCATATTGCTTCACGCACAGGAACGCTCCCAACGGGTACAGGAAGAAGAACGCGGGATATTCGTCGGATAGGAAGTACCGGTAATAACCATGATCCCCGGCTTTGCGGTTCGCCCAATTGGGGACCTCCCGGGCGATGAGGAGCATTTCCTGGAAATAGTCGCCCATGAACACCCGAAC
Source organism: Elusimicrobiota bacterium (assembly GCA_016207625.1). Classification (GTDB taxonomy): domain Bacteria; phylum Elusimicrobiota; class Elusimicrobia; order FEN-1173; family FEN-1173; genus JACQPF01. The sequence continues at coordinate 8,332 of JACQPF010000031.1, forward strand.
GAAAGCGAAACCCAGGCCGATGCAAACCAACGCCGCCAGATATTTCCACAACAACGGGCTCCGCCGGCCGGGCCGCAGATGATGAACGGCCATGGCCAGCGAATATGTGAAAAGCACGAAAACGAAATTGAACGTCAAGGGATGTATTGACGTCGCCGCGAGGAAAAGTCCCGCGGAAAGGAGCAGCAAAGGGAGGTTTATTTCCCACTTCCGATCCAACGACCGGATCCCCGTGCGCGGACCGCTCTCAAACCCCATCAGGAACGCCATGGACCCGGAGAAATAAAGCCATTGGAAAAGCGTGTACATCCGGCATTCCCTCGACAAAATCACCGCGAAGGGAGAGAAACTCATAACCACGGCGAACAGGACGGCCTCGCCCTCCGAAAAGCATTTCCTGAGGATGAGGAAACCCGTCCCGATGAAAGCCATGTTGAACAACACGAACGGAAACCGGGCCGACGCCTCGCTTTCCCCCAGGAGCTTGAAAGCCGCCGCCGTGATGTAGGTGATGGGCCGCGCCCGGGTGTATTCCCCCACCGTTGGAACGGTCAAGGTCCCGCTCTCCAGGTAGGATTTGGCGGCCAGCACGTGGAAAAGCTCGTCGGTCCAATACCCGAACCGGTCCAGGTTGTGAAGGCGCAAAAACAGGCCGGCCGACAACGCGAGGACCAGGAAGGCATAAATGAGAACTCTCACCCGGTCCACGCCGGGCGCCCGGACCCGTTCAACGGGTCTTGCCGTAAACTCGGCCGAGACTTGGGCCTCGGTTGTCATGAGAAGCCTCCCTTTGAAGTATGAGTTTCAATTCCCCCCGGCCGAACACGGCGGGAAGGGCCACCATCGCATAAGCCATGAACGTCAAACCGGCCAATATGGAAATATTCGTATAGTCGTTGGAGAGGTGGCGATGAAACGCCGCCCAAGGAATCGCCATCGCCAGCAAACTGAGGGCCAGCGCCCGCGCCAAAACAGAAGCATACCGTCCATACCCCATCCCGATGGCCCGGGAGACATAAACCGGCTGGACGACCAGCCTGAAGAACACCATGGGCACGGCGGCTCCCAGGGCCACCCCCATTAAACCGTATGGTTTCACCCACGCCAAGCTCAGGATCAAATTCAAAACCCCCTCGGCGGAATTGGCGTAGGCGTAGAACTTATGTTTGGAGATCCCGTACAATACGTTCACGGAGGTGATCTGCATCAGGTCCGTGGCGATGGCCAGCGTCAACACGACCAGCACCGGGTACGCGTCCCGGTAGGGGGGCCCCATCCATCGCTCGATGAACGCTTTCCCGAAGAAAAGGATCGAACCGCCCAAAAAAACGGTGGCGGCCACGCTGATTTTCGTGGTCAGCAAGAACTTTTCCTGAAGGCTCTTGTAATCCTTCATGCCCTCGTACCGGCTGAAAACGGGCGAGAGGATGCCGACGGCGCTCAACATGACCTGCATGAAATATTCCATCAACCGGACGGCGATGAAGTAATGCGTCACGGCCTGGGCCCCCAGGAAAGCCGCGATCACCACCGAATTGATCCGGAACCTCAGCATATCGGCGATCTGCCCGACGAACGCGTACACGCTGTAACCGAACAAGGACCGCGACAGCCCGGTCTTGAAACGCCTCGGCGATACGCTCGGCGCCGGCTTCATCCGGTAGGCGGCGCGGATGCGAAGCCCGTTGTCCGCCTGTGAGGCCAGGAATTGCACGGCGGCGATCCCCAACACTCCATAGCCCGCGCGCAAAACGAACAGGGTGAGCCCGGCCGAGACGATGGTCTTTCCGATGTCGATCCACGTCATGACGTCGTAGCGCAGGTGGGAGGACAGCACACCGTTAAAAACCCGGACCGGAATGTTCAGAGAGAAATTGAGCCCCGTCAAAAGGATCAAGGCCCTCAGGAGCTCCTCGTCCCCCGGGTGCCGCGCGAAACGCCCCGCGAGCGCGGCCATCGCCAAAGTGAGGATGAGGGTCACCGCGCCGATCGCCAGATAAACATAAAAGCAAGTCGCGGTCACCTCTTTGAGGCGGTCCCGCTCGCCCTGGCCGATGGCCCGGGAGACAAACCGCGTAATCGCCGACGACAGCCCGAAATCGAGGAGCCCGAAATACCCGACGATCGACCCCACCACCACCCACACCCCGTAAACGCGGTCCCCCAAAACCCGGATGATCATCGGCATCATGAGGAACGAAACCAACACGTTCAACCCCATGTTGCCCACCCGCAACAGGGACCCCTTCATCAGCTTGTCCCGAACGCTCATCGAATCCCCATGAAATACCTCTCCAGTTCCTGCTCCAGCCTCTTCTCGTTCACCGGCCACGGAAGCCGCCGCGAGGCCGACTCCAATAGCCCCCTCGGCACCGGGTACCCGTTCCTCTTCATCCGCCGCAACAACTGCACTTTGCGAAGGGTCAAATACCGCCCCTGTATGGTCGGCGAATGCCGGAGGGGCGACGGGAGCACCGCCGCCAGCGCCAAGGCCTGGTTGAAGTTCAACTCCGACGCAGGCCTCCGGAAATAAATGCGGGAAGCGGCTTCCGCTCCATAAACACCGTCTCCCCATTCCACGATGTTCAAATAAATTTCCAAGATGCGCCCCTTGCTCAAGTCCCGGTCGATCCGCCAGGCCAGGGTCATTTCTCTCAGCTTGCGGAAAATGGACTTGTCGTTGGTCAGGTAAATGTTTTTCACCACCTGCTGCGTGATCGTGCTCGCTCCCCGGCAAAACCGCTTATGCTCCCAGTTGTGTTTCACGGCCTCCCGGAGGCTGATGAAATCGATCCCCCGGTGCTGATAGAACCTCTTGTCCTCGGCCAGAACGATGGCCCGCCGCAGATGAGGAGAAACCTCCGCCAACGGCACCCACGATTGCCGGACGGGATGATCTTCCCCGTCCTCCCGGGCCTGCTCCCGCCGGACCTCCATGAGGTTCGTTATGCCCGGGTTGCCGCTCCGCAGCTCGTCCAAGCTCCCGGGAAAGTGGACCAGCCAGGCCGCCCAGGTTCCAGAAGAAACCAGCACCCCCGCCGCAACCCGCACCCGCCACCGCCTGCGGTTGACCGCGCGACGAATATCCATGGCACCTCCCGCGTATTCATAAGTAACTCAGCCACGCGGCACGCCGTCGCTTCTTCACGCCTGCGAACCAGACGCACAGCGGATAAAGAAGTCCAACGACGAGCCCCCAAACAAGATAGACCGCCGGCAAACCGTAGCCGTACCCGTCCGGAACATGAAACGGAAACCCCGGCGGCCGAAGGGATTGGTGCCACCAGGGGACATCCCCATATCGAGCGAATGCGAAGATCAACGCCAATCCATGGATGAGCGGGATGTGAAGGAGATAATAAAACAGGGGAACGCGTCCGATCACGAGGAAGGGACGCAGAAGTCTCGGGACCCGCTTTTCAAAAATCGCCAACAATAGAAAAGCGGGTCCGAGGGTCATCAAACTATAGAGCAGGGAAGGCGGATACTTCCGGCAATTGAGGAAAGACAACACCGTGTACAGGCCGTTTCCCTGCGCGTAAAAATGGTCCGGATCCCCGTAGGAATTGAGCGCCCTGATCAATACGAAAGCGGCGACGGCCCCCATTCCCATGATGAGCAGAATCCGCCGCCGCTCACAGCTGTCCCTCGACCAAAGCTCCCCGAGCCCATACCCGGCCGCCGTGATCCCCACCCAAGCGAGGAGCGGGTAATTGACCACGACCCCGAAGTCCGGCGTGATCTCCCACCGCCCCAATTGATGGAGCATGAGCCAAGCCCAATGGAACGGCCCAAAGCTTCGGCTTTGCACGCCGTCCAGCAGATTGTGCCCGGCGATCACGGCCGCGCCGATGACCGCCACGGCCCTCACCGGCAGCCGCGCCAGCCCGGCCAATGCGATCATGGAACAGCCCAGGGCCCAGATCACCGTCATATGCTGGTAGCGCAAATCGAAGTCCCAACCGAGCTGAACGACGGTGAACTCCAACAGGAGAAGCCACGCCCCCCGCTTGAATAAGAACCCGGAAAGCTCCGCCTTCGTTTTCCCGCCTTGAAGCGAAAAGAATGACCCCGTCCCGACAAGGAGGAAGAACACGGGTGCGCAAATGTGGGTGATCCAGCGGGTCAAAAAATTCGCGGCGTCCGGCCCCGCCAGGTTCGCCATGGAGGTGGAGGCCGCCAGCTTGTGGAAGAAAATCCGCACATGGTCCAGCGCCATGATGGCCATGACGACCCCGCGCATCAGGTCGACGGATTCCACACGGCCACGAGCCGCAATGGCATCGCCCATGAATAACCTCTTTTAGGAACGCTTTCAAACTCCCAAAGAGACGGTCCGCGGATTCTTTCTAAATGAGATATCTATTATTTATCAACGAGGACAGGATGTCCGAAGAAGAGGTATTACGAAATGCCTTACTTAT
>JACQPF010000139.1 GCA_016207625.1 Elusimicrobiota bacterium
GAGCCGGGGTGGAAGTGGTCGACGTCCGTCCAGCCCATCGTGAAGACGAAGAGTTGCCAATCCAACCACTTTCAATACCATGTGTCGGGGAGATTGATGGTGGTGATGGATGACGGCACCCAGCAGGAATGCCGACCGGGCGACGTCTCGTTGCTGCCCTCAGGCCACGACGCTTGGGTGATCGGCGATGAGCCTGCGGTCATTGTGGACTTTCAGGGGATGGAGCATTACGCAAAGAAGTTGAGTTCGCAAGGCTAAGCGGACAAACAGGATCGGAGAATCGGGCCTCCCCTTGTCTTTTATGAGCGCAGACGGGGAGGCCCTTTTTATTTCGTTAGATAAACGCGATCAAGAGCTGTTCCACGCTCCACAGGACGATGGCGGTCAGGCTGGTCACGGAAATCCAAAAGGTTCTGTAGTCGGGGAAATAGGGTTTCACGCCGTCATAAACGCGGTGAGCGAGGTTGACGTTCAGCCGCCGGGGCGTGATCCAGCGGCAGATGAATTGAATCAGCAGGTAAAAAACAAACGACGCCATCCACATGGAGGGTCCGGTCCCCGCACGCTTGAGGGCCAGCAGGCCGATGGTGATCCCTCCCAGGTGGGAAACGACGGACGCCGGAATGATCATCCGGACGCGCCACATATCGATGATCCACAGGGGCACTCCCACGATCAGCCACGGGATGGCCGCCCGGATCAGGAGGGGCTGGTGGAACACCATCCCGGCCGCCAAAAACAGGTTCGAGACGTGGCACATCCATAAGCTCTCGGCCACTTTCCCGGCTTTCCGGTGCGTCCAAACCATGCCGGCGAAAAAGAGGAGCGGTAAGAAGCCGTAAAACGGTTCCCAGTCGTTCACACATCATATTTACCTCGACTTCCGTTTTTTCGCAACGGCATGTTATTGTGATTTCGTCGCCCTCTTCTTGGGGGTCGACGATTTCTTCTCGTCTTCTGTCGCCCGGCGGATCATGGTTTTGGATGGCTCGTGGTTGGGGTCCAGTTCCAAGACTTTTTTCCAGCCCGCCACCGCTTCTTTGTAATTCCTCTTCAGGAAACTTTCATGGGCGCTCGCGTAATAGGTTTTCATAAGGCGCTCCTTTTCACCCGCTTCGGAAGGCCTGGGTTCTTCCCGTTTCACGACCGGCACGTCTTGGACGATCGGCACGGGCTCCTCTTTGCGCGTTGAAAGCGGAGGGGCCGGCGCGGGTTTATTCCGGTGGGCTTCAAGAATGGCGCCCAAGGCTTGGTGGAGGGGTCCCGCGTCCTTCACGTCGTCCCGGGCCAGGGCGGCGGTCAGGGAGGGCACGGCGCTTTTTTCGCCAATTTGGCCCAGCGCCGCGGCGGCGGCCGATAGGACATCAAGGTCCTTCTCATAGAGCACCACGTGGGACAATTGGCTGACGGCGCTCGCGTTCCCCAGCGCGCCGAGCGCCACGGCGGCGGCCCGGCGGACGGCGGCCGCTTTGTCGAACAGGGCTTGACACAGGGAAGACGCCGCGGAATCTCCGCCCAAAAGACCCAGGGCGCCGACCGCCGACAGTCGTAGGCTCACATCCGGATCCGCCAGCGCCTTCGTGAGGCCCGGCACCACGCCGGTGTCCCCCTTTTGGCCCAGCCGGTTCACGGCCGTCCGGCGGATCTCAACGTTTTTGTTTTGCAGGGCCGCTTCCAAGAGCGGCCCGAAGACGTCCTTCCCGTCGATCTTCCCAAGGCCTTCCAAGGCGAGCTTCTGGATCTTCAGTTCAGGGTCTTTCAGGGCTCTTGCCAGCGCCGGTATGCAGTCGGGATCCGCGATCCTGCCCAACCCCTCCACCGCGGCGGACCGGATGTCGGCGTTCTTGTCTTCCACCGCTTTCGATAGTCCGGGGATGCACGCCTTGGCGGCGAGGGCCGATAAACTTTTGACGGCCGCCAACCGCACATCTGATTTTTTATCCTGGAGGGCCTTCGAAAGTCCGACGATGGCGCCGGGCAAGTGGATGGCGCCCAGCGCTTCCGCCGAGGCCATCCTCACTTTCTCATTCGGATCGTCCAACGCCGCGGCCAGGCTTTGGACGGCCGCGTCGTTCCCGAGAGCCTTGAGCTGTCCGATGGCTTCCAGGCGGTCTTTGGTTTTTTTGCTCTGCAAAAGGGCTTGTGCCTGTTCCAGGCCGGCGGGCGCGCCCGGCGCGGTTTCTGGAAACGCCGGCCCCGCGAAAACAAGCAAGGCCGAACAAAGGAAAAGAAGCTTTTTCATGGACGATACCTCCGCGTTAAGCAGCCTGCTTAAGGATGCTTCAGGTCTCCAGGAGTGTCAAGGTGTATTGCCGTTGATGAGCCCTGCGGGAAATGGAACAATGGTCCATATGAACGCGGCCCTTTCTCAATCGGATCTCCAGCCGGACGTGATCGTTGTGGGCGGAGGCGCGGCGGGGTTTTTCGGAGCCATCGCCTGCGCTGAAAACGCGCCCGGCCTCCGCGTCCTGCTCCTCGAGCAAGGCCGTCAGCTCCTAACGAAAGTCCGGGTTTCCGGCGGGGGGCGGTGCAACCTCACCCACGCCTGCTTTGACCCGGCCTTCCTCGTGAAAAATTATCCCCGCGGGGGATCGGCCCTCCGCGGCCCCTTCACCCGCTTCCAGCCGCGGGACACCGTGGAATGGTTTTCCTCGCGCGGCGTGCCCTTGAAGACGGAGGAGGACGGACGAATTTTTCCGGTGTCGGACAGCTCCGAATCCGTTGTCCAATGCCTGACGCGGGAGGCCGCCCATGCCGGCGTTCTGGTCCGCACGGAAGTGGACATTGAATCGATCGCCCTGTCCGGCGCGGACGGAACGCCCGGGTTCCATGTGACTCTTGTCGGCGGGGAAAAGAGGTTTTGCCGGCGGGTCCTGCTCGCCACCGGAAGCGGCCGTCGAGCCTACCGTTGGGCCCAATCCCTCGGCCACCGGATCGTGCCGCCGGTGCCTTCGCTTTTCACGTTTGCCGTCCCGAACGATCCGCGGCTGAAGGGAATGGCCGGAATTTCCGTCCCGAACGCCCGGATCGCCGTCCAAGGAACAAGCTTGGCCCGGACGGGCCCCGTCTTGATCACGCATTGGGGCCTCAGCGGGCCGGCGGTTTTAACGCTCTCCGCCTGGGGAGCCCGAACCTTTTTTGAAGCCGGCTACAAAGCTCGCCTCGAGGTGCGCTGGTGCGCCGGAAATGATTTTAATAAGACCACCGGGGAACTCCGCGCCCTCAAAGCCGAGGTCCCTCGCCGCTTGGTCATCGCTCACGCGAGTTTCGGCCTGCCGCAACGGCTGTGGGAACGCCTCGTGGCGGCCTCCGGCCTTGCGGCCGGCCGGCGCTGGGCGGATGTCTCCGCGAAAGAACTGGACGCCCTCGCGCGGGAGCTCTCGGCGGGGGTTTATCGGATGGAAGGGAAAGGTGCTTTCAAAGAGGAGTTCGTAACC
>JACQPF010000140.1 GCA_016207625.1 Elusimicrobiota bacterium
CCCTCTACTTGGCGGCCGCCAACGAAGAACGGATGGCGAAGGCCATGCTGTCCCGCGCGCGCCGGGAGTTCCTGCCCGACTTCAGCGTGATGTATGACAAGCAGTCGGCCTCAGGAGGGATGAGCGGCTATGAGGCCGGCGTCGGCGTGAAGTTTCCGCTATGGCTGGGCCGCCCCCGCGGGATGAAAGCGGAGGCCGAGGCCAACCTGGCCGGGACGGAAGCCGCAGCGCGCGCCATGCGCAACGAGGTGTTGAAGATGACGAGCCAGGAATTTACCGAAACAAACACCCGGCTTTCCCTGGCCCAGAAGTATAAGTCCGGCATCATTCCCCTGGCGGACGGAGCATTTGCTTTGCACAGGCGCCGCTATGAAAGCGGCCAGGGCGATTTCGTTCGCTTGATCGAGTCCTTCCGGGACTTGATTTCGGCGGAAACCGATTATTACGACCAGCTTTCCCTCTATGCGGAGCACTGGGGACGGCTTGAACAGTGGGTGGGCATCAATTTACTGGAGGCAAAACAATGAAACCTCATACGGTCAACATTTGGGCGGCGGTCATCATCGCTTTTATCGCCATCAGCGGAGTGTGGCTTTCCGCCTGTTCCAAGTCGTCCCCGGGCGCAGGACAAGCCGGGGCGAAAAAGTCAACCTACTATTGCCCCATGCATCCGACCTACACGTCGGACCGGCCCGGGGAATGCCCCATCTGCCACATGAGCCTAGTGTCCACGGCAGATGACCGAGCCGAGGGAGGCGAGGAAATGGTTGGAGGGCGCCAGCCCGGAAACCAGGAGCAAATGTCGGAGAAGAAAATCCTCTTCTATCGTCACCCCATGAACCCGAAGGTGACCTCCCCCGTGCCCGCGAAGGATGAAATGGGGATGGATTATGTGCCAGTGTACGAAGAAGAAACCCCCGGGGTGGCCGTGCCGGGGCAGGCCTCCGTCAAGATCAACCCGACCCAGGGGCAGATGATCGGCGTGCGGAGCGCGCCCGTGGAAAAGCAGCCCCTCCATGTGCCCATTCGCGCCAGCGGGCGGGTGGCCTATGACCCGGAACTCTACAACGCCCTGGCGGAATTCAAAGAAATCTTGAAGATCCGCTCGGAGATGGCCGAGGGCGGGGCCTCCTCAGGTTCAGATCAAACAAAAGCCCTCTTGAATGCTTCTCTCCTCAGGCTCAAACAAATGGGTCTTTCGGAAGAGCAGGCCGAGGACCTGGCCCAAGATCCCGAAAATCTTCTGACGGCCGAGCCGGGCAGGTCCGTGTGGGCCTACGCGGAAGTTTATGAAAGCGAAGCCGGTCTCGTGAAACCCGGCCAGACGATGGAGATCACCTCGTCCGCCTCCCCCGGCCGCCGTTTTACGGGAAAGATCGTTGCGGTGGACTCCGTGCTGAACCCCCAGACGCGCACGCTCAAGGCGCGGGCCCGGATTCCGAATCCCGAGGGCCTGCTGAAGCCCGGTATGTTCGCGGACGCCATGGTCCACGTGAACCTGGGCCGGAAGCTCGTGGTGCCTGTGGGAGCGGTGCTCGACACGGGGACGCGGAAGCTCGTGTTCGTGGAGAAAGCGCCGGGGCAATTCGATCCTCGGGAGGTTCGAGTCGGCCATGAAGCGGATGATTTTGTGGAAGTGCTCTCCGGCTTGAAGGCGGGAGAGAGAGTGGTGACTTCCGCCAATTTCCTGATCGATTCGGAATCGAAACTCAAATCGGCCCTCTCCAGTCCCACCGGCGAGCACGCGGGTCATTGAGGAACGTGCCATGATTGAAAAAATCATCGAGTTTTCAGCGCGGAACAAATACCTCGTTTTCATCTTCACGATAGTGGCCGTCGTGGGCGCCGTTTATTCCATGAATCATGTGCCGTTGGACGCCATCCCGGACCTTTCGGACACCCAGGTCATCGTTTACTCGCGGTGGGACCGAAGCCCGGACATCATGGAAGATCAGGTGACCTACCCCATCGTCACCGCCATGTTGGGCGCGCCCAAGGTGAAGTCCATCCGGGGGTTCTCGGACTTTGGTTTCTCCTACGTCTACATCATTTTCGAGGATGGCACGGACGTCTATTGGGCCAGGAGCCGGACGATCGAGTATCTCTCGAAGATCCTCCCGCGCCTGCCTGAGGGCGTGAAAACGGAGCTCGGGCCGGACGCCACGGGCGTGGGCTGGGTGTACCAATACGCCCTCACCGACAAGACCGGGCAAAACGACCTCGCCCAACTGCGGAGTTTTCAGGATTGGTATTTGCGCTATTGGATCCAGTCCGTGCCGGGGGTGGCCGAGGTGGCCTCCATCGGCGGGTTCCAGAAGCAATACCAGGTCAACGTGAACCCCAACGCCCTTGTGGCCTACAACATTCCCCTGATGAAAGTGACGGACGCGATCCGCGCCGGCAACAATGACGTGGGCGGGCGGCTGGTGGAGTTCTCGGGCGCGGAATACATGGTCCGCGGCCGGGGCTACGCCAAGAGCGTGGAGGACATTGAAAACATCGTGGTGGGCCGGGACGAAAACGGCACGCCGATCTTGGTGAAGAGCGTGGCCAACGTGGCCCTGGGCCCCGAAATCCGCCGGGGCGTGGCGGACCTGGATGGTGAAGGGGATACCGTGGGCGGCATCGTCGTGATGCGCCACGGGGAAAACGCCCTGAACGTGATCCGGCGGGTAAAAGCGAAAATTGAGGAGATCAAGCCGTCCCTCCCGCCCGGAGTGGAGATCGTCACCACTTACGACCGCTCCAACCTCATC
>JACQPF010000141.1 GCA_016207625.1 Elusimicrobiota bacterium
CCCGGCCAGGACGACGGCCGTGCGACGATACCAAGGCTGGGCGTAGAAATCCCTGGGGTCTTTCACCGGGGGAGGCAGATTTTCGCTTTCACTCGTTTCATCCAATTCCATCTCACCGGCCATCCGCACTTCCCCTCCCAGAGGGATCCAAGCCAGGCAATAGCGCGTCTCTCCCCAGTTGAACCCCACCATTTCCGGGCCCAAACCGAACGAAAACCGGTCCACCTTGATTCCCGATTTCTTGGCGACGATGAAATGACCGAACTCATGGACGAAGATCACCATCCCGAAAACGAACATGATGCCCAACGCAGACAAAAGAAATGACATTTCCCCTCCTATTTGAACCCCGTGTATTCGCGAAGCTCAATCACGCTTAAGACGAAAGTTCCTCAGCCATTTGCCGGGCCCATCGGTCAGCCGCCAGGATCCCATCCAATCCGATGGCTCCATTTTGGCGATGCGCCTTGTTTGAATATGCCTTCATGACTTGCGCCACGAGCCGCGAGACGCCCAGAAACGAAATTTTTTCCTGAAGGAAGAGCCTCACCGCGATCTCGTTGGCCCCGTTAAAAACGGCCGGCCAAGTTCCGCCCAGGCCGCCCGCCTTGAGCGCCAGCTTCAGGCTGGGGAACCGGCGGAAATCCGGGCGATAAAACTCCAGCTTCTGGATTTCTTCCAGCTCGAGAGGTCTGACGGAAGACGGCAATCGCTCCGGATAGGTCAAGGCGTATTGAATGGGCAGCCGCATGTCCGGGTGGGACAATTGCGCCAGCATGGCCCCGTCCTCAAACTCCACCAAGGAATGCACGATGGACTGGGGATGAATGACGATTTGAATATTCTCCATCGGCACGCCGAAAAGATGATGGGCCTCGATGGCTTCCAACCCTTTGTTGGTGAGCGTCGCGCAGTCAATGGTGATTTTCTGCCCCATCTTCCACGTGGGATGGGCCAAGGCCTCAGCCACGGACACCCGGTCCAGAGATCCCTTCCGCCGGTAGAACGCGCCTCCGGAGGCGGTGAGGATGATCCGTTTAATTTTTAATGCGGACGTCAGGCCAGTCCGACAAGCCTGGCACGCGCCTAGCGGCGTCAGGCACTGGAAGATCGCCGAATGCTCGCTGTCCACGGGGAGGATCTTGGCGCCATATTTCCGCGCGGTGGCCATCAACAGGTCCCCGGCGATGATCAGCGCTTCTTTATTCGCCAAGGCGACTTTTTTCCCGGCTTTCAGCGCCGCGAGGAGGGGAAGCAGACCCACCGCTCCCACCACGGAGGACAACAACAGGTCCACGTCCTTTTGGCCGGCCAGCCTTTCAAGACCCGCCGCCCCCGTCCAAATCTTTGTTTTCGGAAAACGGGAACCGGTCCATCGCCGCAACTGATCCGCGGCCGCACCATCGGAAACAACAACCACCTTGGGTTGAAATCGGCGAACCTGCGCTTTCAACAGCTCGACGTTTCTCTGCGCGGAAAGGCCCCACACCCGGCACATCGGCAAATTTTCAATCACATCCAGGGCGTTGACCCCGATGGACCCCGTGGACCCAAGAATCGCGATCTTTTTCAGCGGCTTATCCCCCATATCCGAGCAGGATGAGGTAAAAATACAGGAATGGGGTCGAGAACAGGAAAGAATCAAAACGGTCCAGCACGCCGCCATGTCCCGGGAGAAGCTGAGACGAATCCTTGACGCCGAACCCCCTCTTCATTAAGGATTCAGCCAAATCGGAAACTTGCGCGAGGATGGCGAGCGCGCCGGCCAGCACGACGATTTCCACTCGGGAAAAGTGGACCTTCAGCCAGATCTCCCTCAAAAAAAGCGCCAACAAAACGGCCGCCAACCATCCCAGGATGGCCCCCTCCCAAGACTTCTTCGGGCTGATCTGGAGGGCCAGCCGGTGCTTCCCGAAAAAGGATCCGGCCGCCCAGGCGGCCGTGTCTTGAACCCAGACGATCAACACCAAAAAGAAGACCGCGTCGCGCCCGATGTGATAGCCCGCGGGGCTCCCCGAGCCGCGCAACTCCCGGAGGAGGATCAAATAGGACAGAGGCCAAACGATGAAGAAGATCCCCAGGAAAGACGTGGCCAGCCGCAGCATGGACAAGCTTTTATCCCGGCGGACCATTTCCCTGAGGACGAGGACCAGCACCGTGATGACGAGGGCCAGCGCGGGGGCCTGAGTGGTGAACAGGGCGGCCGATCGGATTCCCGGGAAGGCCACCGACAGCGCGAGGAACATCCCCGCCGCCAGGCTCCACCAGGACTGGGTGGCGAAACCGCCCGCCTCCGCCATTTGATGGAACTCCCAAAAAGCGAGGAGGATGATGAAAAGAGCGAAGGCCAGAAAAGGCAAGCTGCCCAAGTACAAGACCCAAAGGAAAACGGGAGCGGCGACAAGCGCGGTGAGGAGGCGGGGAAGAGCCATCATTTTTATAGACCCCCGAACCGCCGTTCCCGGGATTGATAATCGATGACGGCTTCGAGCAGCTGTTTTCGGCGGAAATCCGGCCAGAGCTGCGGCGTGACGTAAATCTCGGAATAAGCGGACTGCCACAGGAGGAAATTGGAGAGCCGGTATTCGCCCGATGTGCGAATGATGAGGTCGGGGTCCGGCGATCCGGCGGTGTAGAGC
>JACQPF010000175.1 GCA_016207625.1 Elusimicrobiota bacterium
CACCGCCTCACGGCCGTCGTTGGCCAAGAGAACGATGTGGTTCTCTTTCTCGAGATGGGAACGCGCGATTTTCAATAAGAGAGGCGAGTCATCCACCATCAAGACTTTGGCCATGAGTCCACGCTCCTTTTATGATTCGTCTTCACGGCGGGTACGGCGCCGTTCTTCTTGAAGAACGTGACCTGCAGAGGCTCGCCGCAGCAGTCGTAGCCCATTTGGTTCATCACGGTGTGGGAGGTCAGCGTGTCCATGACCCGGTCCACCGTCAAGGGGAGGGACAGCCAGCTTGGGCCGGGCAGGAGCGTTTTCACCTGCCCGCCGATCATGTTGACAAGCTCCTGCAGGAGGTCTTGAACGTTCACCGACGGAACGCTCTGAGGTTCCGTGTCGAAGAGGCGGGCCGCCATCTGTTGCGCCAAAACGAGGGGGCATTCCAGGACGACCGATCCCTCCCACGCCCCGGTGATGTGGATGCAAGCGATGAGCATGCGTCTCTTTTCAGCGCTCCGCGAGGGTGACGCACGGCGCTGGAGCGCCGTCCCCAACGTGGACGTCCAGGCGCTTTGAATGATCTGGTTTATGCGATTTTCAGGAAGCATCGTCATTTAAGTGTTGATGGGCGTGTTGAGTTTATAACACCAGCCCTTGTCAAAGGAAACCCGCATGAAAGAGTCGTCCAGGTTGAGGGTTGTCTCCGCCGCGCCGAGGAACAAAAATCCGTCGGGCCGGAGGGTCTTCCGCACGCGCGCCAGGATTTCTTTGCGCGTGTCGATGCTGAAATAGATCAAGACGTTCCGCATGAAAAGGACGTCCACGCTGAGGAACAGCGGCCATCCGTCCGCCAGGTTGACGTCGCTGAACTCCACCATCCGGCGGATCTCGTCCTTGATCTGCCATTCCACGCCGTTTTGGTGGAAATACTTGACGAGCAGCGGCGCCGGGAGCCCGCGGTTGACCTCGAACTGGCTGTAGCGGCCGTCCTGGGCGCGCGCCAGGATTTCCTTGGACAGGTCGCTGGCGATGATTTTGATGGACCATCCGTTCAGATGGGAAAAATATTCCCGCAGCAGCATGGCGATGCTGTAGGGTTCTTGGCCGGAGGAACATCCGGCCGACCAGATGGTGAGGCGATGTTCCGTGGCCCGTTTTTTAATCAAGTCCGGGATGACGGTCGTCCGCATCGCCTCATACGGGTAGATGTCCCGGAAGAAGAGGGTCTCGTTGGTGGTCATCACTTCCACCACTTGTTCATGCAGGCGGCTGTAATTGTGGCTCCGCAACTGGGACAGAAGCTTATCGACGGACTCGATTCCTTCCCGCCGGGCCAGCAGGGTCAGGCGGGACTCCACGAGGGCCTCTTTGCCCGATTCCAGCACGATGGCCGACTTCAGCTGGACGAGATTCCGGACGTAATCGAAATCGCTTGTGTTGATCATAGCGCGCTCATTCCGCCTTTGTTTGCGAGAACACCCAGGAGGAAGCGTCGCCGGGCCGGCCGACGAGGACTCTCTGGAGGATCTCCGATCCCAATTCGCTCAACGGTAAAACCCGGTTGGCCAATTTCGCGCCGACCACATAGCCGGGCATTCCCCAAATCACCGAGCTGGCTTCGTCTTGCGCCAGGACCTGTCCTCCGGCGTCGCGGATGTATTCGCACCCTTTCAAGCCGTCGTGGCCCATGCCCGTCATGATGACGGCCAAAGCCCGCTGCCCGAATGCTTCCGACACCGATTTGAACAAGACGTCCACGGAAGGACGGCAGGAGTTTTCCGGGGGATCCTGCTGCGTCCGGACCACGTGGGAGTCCAAGCACTTCTCCACCATCATGTGGTAGTCCCCCGGCGCGATCCAGGCGTGGCCCGACTTCAGAATGTCTCCGTTGGCGGCCTCGGTCACCCCGATCGAGGACTTCGCGGACAACCGCCCGGCGAGGAATTTGGTGAAGATGGGCGGCATGTGCTGGACGATGACGACGGGCACGGGCAGGTTGGCGGGGAACTCGGGCAGGAGGGCGGCCAAGGCGTTCGGCCCGCCCGTGGAGACGCCGATGGCGATGATGTCGATCCTTCCGCGCGCGAACCGGTCGGGCTCGAGATAGGGGGCCGCCGGAGATTGCGCCGGCTTCTCGCTGCGGGGCAGAGAATTCAAATCGGGGGAAAGGGAGCAGAACGTCTTGATTTTCGGGATCAGTTCCTCGCGGATCTTTCGGATGGCGGCGGCCATGTCCCGGGCGTTGGCCGGCTTGGTCACATAATCGTTGGCGCCCAGCGCCAAGGCGTCCAGCGTGGCGACGGCGCCGCGCTCGGTGACGTTGGAAAACATGATCACGGGCAAACGCGGATAGATCTTGCGGATCTCGGCGAGGGTCTCCAGGCCGCTCATCTCGGGCATTTCCACGTCGAGCGTGATGAGGTCCGGGCTCGTCTGGGGGATCTTGGCCAGGGCGAGCCGGCCGGTGGCCACCGCGCCCACCACCTCCAGCGAGGGATCGGAGGCGAGCACGTCCGTCACGAGACGGCGGACCACGACGGAATCGTCGACGATGAGGACCCGGGCTTTGCGCATACGCGCTATTGAATGCCCAGCAAGCTGATTTTTTCCATGATCATGTCTTTCGTAAAGGGTTTCATCACGTACTCGTTGGCGCCGGCCTCCAAGGCCTTGGCCACTTGGGCGATTTCCGTTTCCGTGGTGACCATCATGAGGCGCATGTTGTCGTGGGAATGGTCGGCCCGCACGCTTTTGATGAACTCATAGCCGTTCATTTCCGGCATGTTCCAATCCACGAGCGCCAGGTCGGCCGTGCCGACCTCCCTGAGCCGCTC
>JACQPF010000176.1 GCA_016207625.1 Elusimicrobiota bacterium
GCGAAAAATACGTTTGTAACAAGTGGATTAAGCTGATCGGCATGGACCCTCAGTCGGGGGAACACCTGGAAAACTGGATGTGCTCAGAATCGGCACTTATGAAACTGCTGATCGAGAACGCGCAGATGACGCGGCAGTCTTCCGCAAGCACAGATAAAGTGGCGACCGAGATTCAGAGATCCCGGATGACCATGATCGCGGCCATGCCGCAGGAGGCCCAGGAGCGGCTTGGAATGTCAGCTCCGAAACTTCTCGAATAGGAGAACCGCATCATGGGCAGTTTGTCGAGGTTCTTGAAGGGGATAGAGTTTGGCGACATATTGAAAGTGGCCGCATGGGTCTTGGCGGGAGCATTTTTGGCGGGCTCTCTTTTTTCATCGACAGCGATACCGGAAATAAAAAAGCCGATGAAATCGACCGTCAGTCAGAAAGACGTTGAGCAGGACACTCAAATCGCCGTCATTTTTTCCAAGCTGGACGGGATGGACAAAAAGCTGGACATGGCGATCGCCCTCCTTAAAAAATGACAATTGTCCTTGAGGTCTGCATGACATGCCGGCGCGGGATGGACAAAGACGGATTCCCGGTCACATTGGGGCCGGTCCCGCCGGACGTCCCGCACGATAAGAAACCATGCAAGGAATGCCTTCAGAGCGTCGAGAGGGAACAATGGCCGAGCCGATAACCATTCCTCCGTTGCCGTTGAATTTGGAATACAGCAGAGACATCCGGCATTGTCACCCGTTCATTCAGGAGCGATGGCCGAAGGTCTTGGAGATGTATCGGGCGAAGACGGGTGTCGATCTTTTCATCACTTGCACTTGGAGGTCATTGGCCTATCAGGCGAAGCTATACGCCCAGGGCCGGACAACTCTGGGCCATATTGTGACTTGGACGCTTCAAGGGAAACACAACCTTTACCCGTCTCATGCCTTTGATGTTGCTGTCGACGTCCTCCCGAGTCAGGCGAAAGTGAAAGTGTCCTGGGACTTCAGGCTTTACGAACCGCTGATCGCAATTTGCAAGCTGAACGATCTCGTGTCCGGCGGGTCATGGAATAAAAAAGACTGGCCACATATCGAGATGGATGTTTCTGCGGCATGAGATGGAAGGAACGGCAGTATCATCTGACATTTTTCAGGCTCAAATTTTTTGGGCCAAGGGAGGCTACAATGGGAATCAAAGGGTGGATCGAAAGCTACATCATTTCAAAGGGGGTGAAGCGTGCGGCGCATTCGGCGGCGGCGGGCGCTTTCGGATTATTGGCGACGTGGCTGGTAAACGCAAAGGGCGCGGCAGTCCTCGCCTACTTGGGGGTGACGGCCCAGGTGAAAGACGGCGTAATCACCATGACCATGACGCAATTGTCGCTTGAGGCAGGGCTTGTTTTGTTGTTCGGGGCCTTGTTCGCCTTTGTGACGAACTTCCTGAAATGGAAAACGGGGGCGAAGGCTTTACAGTAGGACCTTGCCCACCGAATTGATTATCGCCCGCCGGGACTCGCCCTGCCCGGCGGGTCTTTTTTTGGTGTGGCCGAGGATTACGGCTGGTGTGCTGGTGGGTGGCAAAAAATATAAAAACTGGAATTTTAGGAAAATTCGGCAAATTGTAACACTTGGGATTGAAGGCCTGCGGCAAGCGGATTTTTGGGGATTTATCAGACGGTGACTTGTTTTCCGTCGATGTTAAAAATGGTGCGCGGGACAGGATTTGAACCTGCACAGCCTTGCGGCCATAAGCTCCTGAGGCTTACGTGTCTGCCAATTCCACCACCCGCGCGGGATGGGACGCGAACCATTGCGTCAAATCAATCAGGACTCGCTAAACGCTTCCAGGATTCGCGGGCCGCCTCCATTTTCGGATCCGCCCGGAAGGCCGCCTGGTATTCGTTCACGGCCTCGTCGACCTTGCCCCATTCCTCATACGTTTTTCCCAGCCAATAATACGCCGGAGCATAGGACGCGTTGTGCTTCAAAGCTTTCCGAAAACGGCGCACGGCTTTTTTAAATTTCTTCTGCGGCAAATAGGTCTGGCCGAACACCAGCCATGCCTCTGAGGACTTCTTGTGGAAGTCCAGATACCTTTCCATTTTCCGGCGCGCGCCGGCCCAATCGCCTTTCTCCAAGAGTTGGGCGGCGCTTTGAACCTCGGGGTCCGAAAAGAGGGCCGGTTCGGCCTCTTCCCCCAAGACGAACTGTGGGAACGCCATCAACCCAATGAGAATGTATGGAAAAAAGAACCTTCGTTTCATGTCTTATTAAACCGTGTCAGGATATGGAATTTCAAATATTCAAAATTAAAAGGTTTCAGGACACAGTCCAAAGCCCCATTCCGGAACGCTTCCACCACCACTTCCGCTTCCCGGAACCCCGTCATGATCACCACCGACGTTTCCGAACGAATCGCCTTGACGGCCTTCAGCAATTCCAAGCCGTCCGTGTCCGGAAGGCGGACATCCAAAAAAACAAGAGGCGCCGGTTTCGCCCGGAAGAGATCCAAGGCCGTTTTCCCGCGGTTCGCCTGCTGGACCGTATGCCCATTGCTTTCCAGAAACGCTTTCAGGAGGTCGAGCGTTTCGGTGTCATCATCCACGATAAGAATGTCCATAGGCGATGACAATCAATATACCATTTGACTGGGGGTGGGCACAAATCAAAAAAGGCCCGGCGTTTCCGTCGGGCCTTTTTGATCGGACAGAGAAACGGAATTACTTCTTCGAGCCTTTTGCGCTTTCGATGGAGGCTTTCAACGCGTCCAGTTTGGCCTGCGCGTCGGCCAGTTTCTCAAGGGCGGCTTTGTATTGGCCTCCCTCGAGGTCCGACTGGGCGGCGGCCCATTGGTCGTTGAGGGCCGCGGCGTCCGCCTTCACCTGGTCGGCGGCCTTGCCCTTCACCTTCGCGGCGGCGGCTTGAACGGCTTCCAGTTCAGGCTTCATCACGTTGGCCTGCTCTTCCGCCTGGGTTTTGGCGGCCTGTTTGTTGGTTTCAATCAAGGACGTTGCGGCGTCCGCCTGGGCTTTCGCCTCGAGGGCGGAGACTTTCGCGCCTTTGAAATCCTTGCTTTCCACTTTCGCGTTGGCGTCGGCCAAGGTGTCTTGGGCGGCTTTCAGCTCGTCCCCGGCGTATTCCTCCGCGCCGGCTTGAATGGCGGTGTTGATGGAGTTCTCCGCTTCCGTCAATTCCTGCGTCGGCGGTTTGGCGCAGGCCATCGTGAAAACAAGCGATCCCAGGGTCAATCCCAAAGCCAGCTTCTGTCGAACTTCAATCGAACTCATCAGAAATTCCTCCTCATTTTCGCTAAGAAACCCATCTCGAATCCAACCGGGATGGGGTTCGTATTCATGGATAAAGACAACGTATGGGTTTTTATATTATTTTCCCGCCTTTTCCGCAAGGGCATTGAGCCGCGGGACGGTCAAGAAAATCAACCGTGGCGCGTGATTTTCATGGCCCAGAGGGCCGCATCGATGGTGGCGGAGGGGTCGGCCCCGCTGTAGGGTTTTCGGCCGGAGGCCAAATCGAAAGCGGTGCCGTGCCCGGGAGAGGTGCGCACCCAGGGAAGCCCCACCGTGATGTTCACGACGCCGCGGGGATAAAGGGTCTTGAGGGGGATCATCCCTTGGTCGTGATAAAGGGAGGCCACGGCGTCGTATTCTCCCTGGACGTGTTTGGCCCAGGCCACATCGGCCGGTAGAGGCCCATCTGCCGAAAGGCCTTGGGTTCGCAGAGCCTTGACCGCCGGGGCCACAACACCGATTTCCTCACGGCCCAGCAAGCCTCTGTCCCCGGCGTGCGGGTTCAAACCGCAGACGGCCCAGCGGGGTTTCCCTTTCAGACCCAACACTTTCTTCAGCCAAGGGTCAATCCATCGGACGGCCGACACGATGTTGTTTTTCGTGAGGCGGCCCGGGACCTTTTTGAGGGGAATGTGCCTCGTCACCAGAACGCTGCGCAGGGGGCCCGCTGCCATGAGCATCTCCACATGGGACGCGCGGCTCAAGCGCGCCAGCATTTCCGTATGTCCGGGAAAAGGCACGCCGGCCATCTTGAGGGATTCCTTGGAAATGGGGCCCGTCACCACGCCGGCCACGCGTTTTTGCAGGGCCAGTCCCGCCGCGGTGCGGACGGCCAGGCAGGCGGCTTCCCCGCCGACTTTCTGCGGAAAGCCGAGCCTCAGGGTCCTGATGCCGGGGTGAGGCACATGCAGCACGTTGATGATGTCGGGATGGTTGAGGTATTCGGCCAAGTCCGTGATCGGATGGATCCGCAGCGAGCGGTGGATGAGGAAACGGTGGAGAACCCACGCGTCGCCCACCAAGAGGGGGCGGCAAAGACGCCGGACGCGAGCGTCCCTCGCGGCGGCCGTGCCCACCCAGGGACCGACGCCCGCGGGGTCACCCGTTGTGAAGGCGAGGAAAGGTTTCAGGGCTATTGTTTGGACAGTTCGTTCACGTCCGCCAGCACTTTAATGGAGGCGCCTTTTCGGAGGTCCTTCACGAACCCCTCAAAGACCTGCTGCTGGTTGACGCGGAAGAGATACTCTTTCAGGTCGTCCTGAACGTCCTGGAGGCGCGGCTTCGTGGCGGCTTTCTTCTCCTCCACTTTGATGATGTGGAAGCCGAAATCCGTTTCCACCACGTCGGACACCTCGCCCACGCCAAGGCCGAAGGCGGCTTTTTCAAAAGACGCCACCATCTGTCCGCGCGTGAAGAAGCCCAGGTCCCCGCCGTTCACGGCGCTGGCCTTGTCGTCGGAGAACTTCTCGGCCAATTCGGCGAAATCTTCGCCGCCCTTGATCTTCTTGTGAAGGTCCTCGGCTTTTTGATAGGCCTGGGACTTTTCTTTGAACGGGCTGTCTTTCGGAACGCGGATCAAGACGTGCCGGGCGCGTATGCGCTCGCCGGTTTGCGTGGTGAAGTAGCGCGAAAGGGACTCAAGGTCCGCCTTCTGTTCCGCGCTCAACCCCGCCACGTCCTTGCCTTGTTGAATCTGTTGGATCTGCTCATAGAGCTTTTTCACTTCCTCATCGGAAGGCGTTTTCGCCCGGGAGCGGACCTCTTGCCCGGTGAGCTGCACAACGCTGAGCTGGTCCCGGATGCGCTCCTCAAATTTCTTGTCGTTCAGCCCTTCCTTGGCGAGTTCTTCTTTAAATTTCGCATCGGCTTCTTTGACGTCGCCGGGGTTGGACTTGGTCAACTGCTGCCACGCGGCGGCCAAATCCATGCCTTCGCCCGTATCCTGGCCGGCCTGGTTGGGGGGGCGGCTGGCCATCTGCTTCTGCAGAATGGTTTCCAGCTCGCGCCGCCCGGCTTCGGGCAGGAAGCGGGATTTCACCTGGATGACGCCGCTCTCCAAATCCCGTTGGTTCACGCGCAGCTTGCGCTTCTTGGATTCCTGGAGGAGGAGCCGGTCGTCGATCATCTGGTCCATGA
>JACQPF010000177.1 GCA_016207625.1 Elusimicrobiota bacterium
GTGTCCCGGGTGGTGCCCGGGACGTCCGTGACGATGGCCCGGTCCGACCCCAACAAGGCGTTGAAAAGGGAGGACTTGCCCGCATTGGGTTTTCCCGCGAAGGCGGCGCGGATCCCGTCCCGGAGGATCCGGCCCCTGGGGGCCGTTTCCAGCAAACGGCGGACGTCTTCCACGAGCGAATCCAGCCCTCGTTTCAGATCGTCCCGGGACAGGGCCGGCACTTCCTCTTCCGCAAAATCCAGGTTGGCTTCCAATTGCGCCAGGAAGCCGAGCAGGCGTTTGCGGAAGCTTTTCAAATGATCGGTGAGGTGCCCTTGAAGCTGATCGAACGCCAAACGCCGCATCGTCTCCGACTGTGCGCGGATCAAGTCGGCCACCGCCTCGGCCTGGAGGAGATCCATCTTTCCGTTCAGGAACGCGCGGCGCGTGAATTCCCCGGGTTCCGCCGGGCGCGCTCCCGCGGCCAGACAGGCGCCGAGCACGGTTTTGAGGAGGAACGGCCCGCCGTGGCACGAAATCTCCACGACGTCTTCCCCCGTATAGGAGCGGGGCGCCCGGAAAACCGCGGCCAGTGCGTCGTCCATGGAGCGGCCGCCATGAATGACCTTCCCGAGGCGCACGGTGTGGCTGGGCGACTCCGGTAACGGCGGGCGGCACTGGAACACGGCGGTTGCGATGTCGATGGCTTGCGGACCTGAGAGACGGATCACCCCCAGCCCGCCTTCCCCGAGAGGGGTGGCGATGGCGGCGATGGTTTCCTCGGGAGGAACGGCGGAGGGGGCGGGAGAGAAGGGGCTACGAGGAGAAGGTGATTTTATTTCCCTGTCCGGCATTGGGTCCTTTGGGGCGTACCACCACTTTCCGATAGGGCCCCTCTCCTTCGGACACGGTCTCGACGTCCGGTTCGTTGGCCAGAGTTTGGTGCACCAGGCGGCGCTCGGCGGGGCTCATGGGGTCCAGCCGGTACGGCCTGCGGGAGCGTCGCACTTCTTCCGCGGCGCGCTGAGCGATGTCGATGACCCGTTGCTCCATGGCGCTCTTGAATCCCTCCATGCGGAAGACGACGTGCGGCGCAATCTCAGAATGGCGGCTGAGGACCAAGTTGTAGAGGTGCTGGAACGCCTCCAAGGTCTCGCCCTTGTCGCCGACGAGGCGATCGGCGCGTTCCGTTTTGAGAGTGATGTCCAAAGAGTCATTTCCCGCGTCTTGAATGTCCCAGGTGAGGTCCTCCCATTTCATCAATTCCTTCCAGCGCGTCAGGAGGGCCTCCGGGGAGAGGAGCTCCCGAGGGGTTTCGGGCATGTTCATCGCAGGTTCTCCAGAGGGCACCGGAGCATCGGCCGCCGGGGGTTTTGGTCGTGCGGGTTCTTGCGGCGGGCGGTTCCGGAACGCGTCGCGCGGGGGTCTTCGGCGGTCCGCGGGCGGCGCGCCTTGCGCGTCTCGCTGACGACCGCTCCCCTGCGGCACTTCCGACGGCGCTAGCCTGGAGTGCCGAAGGGGATCGGCCTGCTGGCGCGGTCGGCCGCTCCCCTGCGGCACTTCCTGCTGGCGCGGTCGGCGAAATGCGTCTTGGCCGCCGGGGCGGGTATCGTCCCGCTGTTTTGATCGGCGGGATTCCCGCCGGTCACGGGGGCGGTCCCGGTCCGAGTCCGCTCTGTCCGTGCGGGAAGAAGGGGTCCAGCGCTCATCCCGCCGGGTGGGACGGGAGGAGGAAATCTTTTCCGTGATTTTCACGCGGACGCTGCGGAACCCCATCATACTCAAGAGCGAGGAAATCTTGTCGTCCAACACTTCCACCATCACCTGGTCCTGCCGTAAGCCCAGCTCTTTCAACCCTTTGGAAACCGCTTCTTCAACGGAAGAGGCCTTGCCGACCCACTGTTTCATGAGACTCCCTGTTCTTTCGAGAATTTTTTCATCAAGACGAGCTGGATCAAAATCGTTAAGAGGCTCTGCGTGAACCAATAGAGCACGAGCCCGGACGGCAGTTTGAAGAAAAAGAAAATGAAGATGACGGGCATGATGTACATCATCCGCGCCTGGGCCGGGTCCATGGACGCCATGGTCATTTTCTGCTGGGCCAGCATCCCCACGCCCATCAGGATGGGAAGGATGTAGAACGGATCGTACTTAGACAGGTCTTGGATCCAGCCCAGCCAGGGCGCGTGGCGGAGCTCGAAGGCGTTCCTCAGCGTGGTGTAAAGCGCCCAGAACACCGGCAGTTGGATCAGGATGGGGAAGCACCCTTCCATGCCCATGAACCGCAGACCGTGGCGTTGGTATAAATTCAGCATCTCCACGTTGAGCCGTTTGGGGTCCGATTTATAGAGCGCCTGGATCTTCTTGATTTGCGGTTGCAGGGTCTTCATGCGCTGGCTGTGCTGAAAGCTTTTCAGGGTCAGGGGAATCATGAGGATTTGGATCACCAGGGTCAAAAGGATGATCGCCCATCCATAGTTATGGGTCACGTTCTCGAAGAAGTAGAGGACTTTCAGGACGATCTTTCCCAGGCCGCCGAACGTGCCGAAATCCACGGACCGTTCCAGGCCCAATTCCAGGGAGGCCAGTTGGGCGTAGCCTTTCGGACCCAGGTACAAATGGAAACTCTCCGTGCTCTGTGTCTTGGAAGGCAGGGCCGCTTGCACGTCCCGCTCCACCGTATAAAACTTCCCCGTCCGGGTGACTTTCAGCGAGAGGGGTTTTCTCTCCTCGTTCAGAAATGCGGCAAGGAAGTACCGCGCGTCCACGCCCCACCATTGGAAGGTCCCCGTCGGCGAAGACGGCTTGAGTTTGAGGAACCGCGGGGCGTCGAACGCCAGGGCCCGCTGCGACTGCTCCTGCTCTTTCGGGTCCGGATCGCCCGATGCGATGCCGGGCCCCCAGCCCAGAGAATACGAGGCTTCCACGGGCTGAGCGCCCGGGTTCTCAAGGGTCATGTCGATCTGGTGGATGTGGCCGTCCGGAGAGATGCGGAAGACTTTTTTGACGCGCAGGCCGTTCTCGCGCGTGCCTTCAAAGAGGACCTCATTGGGCGCCGGGCGGGAAACGCGGAACTCCAAGTCCGGGAACGTCGTCAGGGGCTGGCTCGTGAACCCCCGCTCCGGCACAAGGGGCACCCATTGTTCGCCGAACTCCTGGATCCACCATTGCTGCACCGAGGCGCCGAACACGTTGAAGGCCACGCGGTTTTCCCCGAACGTGTATTCCACGGTCTTCTGCGGATGAAGGAGCGTCGCTTCCGCGGACGGAGAGGAGGCTGGCGAGATGGCCGTGGGCGTGGACGGGGACACCTGGCCTCGGGCCGGCGCGGCGGACGGTGGAGCGGGCCTGAGCCGCTTCATCACCAGGGCGTCCCAGCCGATGAGGATGCTGAAAGAGACGAGAATTGCTATTAGAAAGTTTTTTGACATGAAGGTTCGCTCAGGGGCACAGGGTCGTAGCCCGATCTTCCTAAAGGATGACAGCGCGAGAGACGCTTGAGGCCCAACCCGATTCCACGAGCGACGCCGTGAATTTCAATCGCTTCATAGGTGTACTGGGAACAGGTGGGCCAAAATCGGCAGCGCGGCCTGAAAAGAAAAGCGGATGCTTGATACAACTGGATCATGATCAGGAGAATTCGTTTCAGCATTTTCTTTTATTGTATCTTTTTCTCCGAATTTTTGTCGTCTTGCAGGAGGGGCCTTGCCTGCTCCAGGAAATCACGGAGCAACTCCTGATAACCGGCTGGAAAGGCTTGGGAAGACGCCGGCCGGCCCGTTTTAGAAGCCACCACCAAATCCCACCCGCGGCTCAAGCGCTGTTTGTTCAGCCGGAAGGCCTCGCGCACGCGCCGCTTGAAGAGGTTCCGATGGACGGCGTTCCCGTCTTTCCGGCTGACAACGATCCCCAATCGCGTGGCGCGGGGGGGCGATTCGCCCCGGGAGCGCATCCAAAGAACGAGGAAACGTCCCACCCGTTTGCGGCCTTGCCGCCGCGCGCGTAAAAAATCCTCCGGCCGGTGCAGCCGCTCATGGGAACGGAAAGTGAACGATCTCATTGGCTGACAACCCGGCGATTATGAGGGATTTTCCAAGCTTTTAGGGAATGAGCTTCCAGCGGCCCTTCTGTCGGCGCCTTTTGAGGACCCGGCGGCCACCGGGCGTCGACATCCGTGCCCGAAAGCCGATGGTCTTCTTGCGGCGTCGTTTATGAGGTTGAAATGTCCGTTTCGGCATAATGTGTCATTGTAGCTTTGCAAAGAAACTCTGTCAACAGAAACCGGATTCTTGTAAAATTTCCAGCAATGACCAAAACACCGCACTATATGGGCCACCGCCGGCGATTGCGGGAGCGCTTCATCCTCACCGGCCGGAAGGGGTTTGAGGATTACGAGCTTTTGGAGTTGATCCTCACCTACG
Organism: Elusimicrobiota bacterium; assembly: GCA_016207625.1. GTDB lineage: Bacteria > Elusimicrobiota > Elusimicrobia > FEN-1173 > FEN-1173 > JACQPF01. Next base: position 4,401 of record JACQPF010000177.1, read on the forward strand.
CCATCCCCCGCCGCGACGTTAAACCGGTGGCGAAGCGGTTGTTGGCGCGGTTCAAGACGTTGAAAGGGGTTTTGGACTCAGACTCCGCCGGCTTGGCCCAGGTGGAAGGGATCGGCTCGCAAACGGGGACGCTGTTGTCCGTTTTGCGGGGCGTGATGCAGCGGTACCATGAGCTCCAGGCCGTCGAAACGGACCTCCTCAACTCGCCCGAGGCCGTTCTGGCCTACTGCCGCTCCACCCTCGAGGCGGAGAAGAACGAAGTTTTTGACGTCCTCTATGTGTCCACACAGAACCGGCTCATCCGCTCGGAGAGGCTCGCGGAGGGAACCATCGACCGCGCCGCCGTCTACCCCCGCCGCGTCATCGAAGGCGCGCTGACCGCCCACGCGGCGTCCCTCATCTTCGTCCACAACCATCCGTCCGGAGATCCCACGCCGTCCCCGGAAGACCGCGCCCTCACGGACGCCTTGGCCGAAGCCGCTCGCGCGGTGGACATTGCCGTGCTGGACCACATCGTCATCGGCGGCGGGCGGCATTTCAGCTTCCGGGCGCAGGGATGGCTCTCGCCCCGCCGCATGAAAAACCCATAACCCGGGATCGATTTTGGTAAAATAAGTCAGACGGGTCCGTTGAGGGGGAAAACCATGAAAGTGATGACTCTCAACATCAACCGGTACGGAAGCAAGCACGGCCCCTGGACGAAGCGACGGGACTTGATTGCGAATACGATCCGGCGGGCGGACCCGGACATCGTGGCCCTTCAAGCGGTCGGGAAAGATCCGAGCCTCGAGCGGGGGAAGGACCAGGCCGCGCAGCTGGCCGAGCTTCTGCCGGGGTTCGATGGCGTGGTCTACCAGGCGGCCGAGGAAAACGACGACGGACGTTCCGAAGGCCTGGCCGTCCTTTCGCGGCTCCCCATCGCCGAGGCGGGACATCTCAAACTGACCACCGTCCCGGACGGCGAAGACGCCGCGAAACGCATCCTTGTCTACGCGTTGTTTCCTCTCCCCGCCGGATCTCTCCGGCTTTTCAACGCGCACATCTCCTCGGCCCCTCGTCAGGCTTTCAATAACGTTGAAGAAATCCTCCCGTACCTTCGATCTTTCCCGGAGGAGGCTCTCCTCGTCGGGGATTTTAACCTCACTCCGGACACCGACCTGCTCAAGCCCCTGGCCCGCGAGGGCTGGACCGACGCCTGGGCGCGCCTTCACCCCCACGAAGGCGGTTACACGTTCGAGTCGGACCGGCCGTCCAAGCGCATCGATTACATCTGGGTGACCGACGACCTGAAGCGGCACGTCCGATCGGTGCAAGTCCTCTCGGCCGAAGAGGACGGCGTGCGCCTCTCCGACCACGCGGGCCTGCTGGCCGACCTGTCCATCGTCAGTTGAAAATAAACGCCCATGAGGGACGTCGTCCGCGAAACCTTGTCGCCGGAAATCCGACACAGCCTGACGGCGTGTTGGAAGGAGGGGATCGCGGCCCAATTGGCGGTCGGGGTTTACGACACCTACCTGATTCCCTACGGCCTTTTCCTGGGCGCCACCGCCCAACAGATCGGGTTCCTGGTCGCGGTCCCCAACCTGTTGCTGTCCTTTTCCCAGCTCTTCGCCGTCGCGGCGGTGCGCTGGGCGGGCAACCGGCGCAACGTGCTGATGCACGGCGTGGGGCTGCAGGCGGTGTTCATGATCCCCGTGGCGGCGCTCCCGTTCTTTGTGTTCCCCGGGAAGATCCCCCTTCTCATCGTGTTCGTAACCGTCTTCCGCGTCCTGGGGAGCCTTGTCGGCCCGGCCTGGGGAAGCTTGGTGAGCGATTACCTGCCCGAGGGCCAGCGCGGGCAATATTTCGGCTGGAGGTCCCGCGTGGTGAGCCTCGCGGGGCTCTTCGGGATCGGTTTTTGGGGGTTGTTGCTTTACCTGCTGCGGAGGGTTTCGGAGAGCCTGGGTTTCGTGGTCCTCTTCGCGGGCGCCGCCCTTTTTCGGTTCATCTGTTTTTACTACCTCGCCAAGATGGCGGACGTCCCCGTGGCGCGCACGCCGGGAAGCGAGTTCACCCTCTGGATGTTCCTCCGGCGGTTCCGGGAAAGCAACTTCGTCAAGTTCATCTTTTATGTGGCGGGCATGACGTTCGCCACGCAGGTGGCCTCTCCCTATTTCAGCGTGCACATGCTGGAGAACCTGCACTTCAGCTACATCAGCTACACCGGGATCAGCCTGGTCTCCCTGGCGGCGGGGCTGGTGGCGTTTCCGATATGGGGAAGGCATTCGGACATCGTGGGCACGGCCCGGGTCATCAAGACCACCAGCCTGATGATCCCCCTCATCCCCTTGTTCTGGATGTTCGCCCGGCGCCCGGCGGGGCTGGCGGCGGTGGAGATGTTTTCGGGGTTCGTCTGGAGCGGGTTCAACCTGGCCACCACCAACTTCATTTTTGACGCGGTGAGCCCCGCCAAGCGGGTGCGGTGCCTGGCCTACTTCAACCTCATCAACGGCGCGGCGGTTTTTTTAGGGGCGGCGTTCGGGGGGTTTCTCGCGGAACGGCTGCCTTCCCTTCTGGGATATCCTCTCATCTCCCTGTTCTTGGTCTCCGCGGCGCTCCGGTTCGCCGCCGATTTCTTCCTCTCCCAACAATTCCACGAGGTGCGGGCCTCCGCCGAGAAGGTGTCCAGCGGGCAGTTGTTCCTCAGCGTGCTGGGCCTGAGGCCCATCTCGGGCCAGAACGTGGAGTTGGGCGCTTTCCCGCTCCTTCGCCCCCCTAGAAAGAAATGGCGGGGGAAACAACGGCCTCTTCCATTTGCAGAGGAACCGCCCCCAGGCTGAGCATCTCCTCCGAGGCGCTGAGTTCCACCGCGGGAAGAGGGTTCATGGGACGAACCGCGTCTAACAGCATGTAAACGATGTAGCCGGCCGCCAAAGCGTCCCGAACGGTTTCCAGGATGCCCGTCTCCAGCGCCAGCCCTCCGATGAAAAGGCGGCTGATCCCCAAGGCCTGCAGCCGGTCGTGGAGCGCCGTGCCCGCGAAGCCGGACCCGCTTTCGACGGACGGGTTCATTCCTTTCAGGATGACCACCGTCCAAGGGGGAAGCTTCAACTGGGCGCAGAACTCCGCCCCGGAGGAGTTTTGAAGGCAGTGGGGCGGCCATGGGCCGCCTTGATCAATAAACAAGCAATGCCGACGGGGGTGCCATTTGCGCGTGGCCAGGAGAGGAAGGTGGAAGGAGACGAAAATGTCAATGTAGCGGTTCAGCGCGGGAACGACCTCGTTCCCCCGGGGAACGACGAGGGTTCCTCCCGGGAGATGGTCGTTCTGAACGTCCACGGCCAGAAAAGCGTCTCCCGGACCAAGGCCCAATTTCTGAGGATCGAAGACATCCATCGAGGCCACCTCTTTGGACAGACAGGGGATTCCCACGGTGCGCGGTTGGAGATTGAAAAAGAAGAGATGAGTTATTGCGAAGATCTAATACAGATATATTACCAGTTTTTCCGCCCCTATCCCACCAAATTTAGAAAGCCCTTGAAAAAACATGTAAAACCGCCTATACATGTAATAGATGTAAATGAGGCGACCCATGAAAAAAAAGTCCATCGGAACATACAAAATTGCGGAGATCTGCGGCGTGACCCCGTCCACCATCGGACGTTGGATCAAGGACGGAAAAATTCCTTTTTTCCGCACCGCGGGCGGCCAGAGCAAAGTCTGGGTGAGAGATCTCGTCCCGTTCTTGAAGACCCACAACATCCCCGTCCCGCCGGAGATGACGCCCGAACCCGAGGAGGCGCCGAAAATCCTCATCGTGGACGATGAGCCGGAGGTCCGAACGCTCGTCAGCCGGATCGTTCGCCGGACGTTCCCGGAGGCCGACGTGCACGACGCCGGGGACGGCTTTGACGCGGGCCAGAAGGTGGCCGATCTCCAGCCCGCCTTGATCATCCTGGACCTGCGGCTGCCGGGGATGGACGGGTTCCGCGTTTGCCAATCCATCCGGCAAGACGACCGGTTCCGGAAGACGAGGATATTGGCCATGACCGGTTACGGGGTGGATGACTCGCGGAAACGGGTGTTGTCTTTGGGCGCGGATGATTTCATCGCCAAACCTTTCAGCACGACGGAGATGTCCGATAAAATGAAAAAATTATTGGGAGACGCCGAATGACCTGTTCATCGAAATGCCGCTTGATCGCCGCTTGCCTGCTGACGGCAAGCCCTGTTTTCGCCGGCCAGGAAGACGCCTTTGAGTTCCTCGCCGAGGAGGTGACGGTCGTGACCGCGTCCCGTCGTCCGCAGTCCATCACCCGGGCTCCGGCGACGGTCTACGTGCTCACCCAGGAGGACATCAAGGCGTCCGGCGCCCAAACGCTTTGGGACGCTTTCCGCCAACTGCCGGGAATGGAAGTCGTCACCGCGCGCACTTTCTCGGGCGAGGTCAGCGTCCGCGGCCAAAACCAGCCTTTGAGCTCCCACACGCTGGTCCTCCTGGACGGCCGCACGCAGCTTTGGTCCGTCTTCAACACCATCACATGGGAGGCGCTGCCCGTCACGTTGGAGGAGATCGACCGCATCGAGGTGGTGCAAGGACCCTTCTCCGCGATCTACGGGGCCAACGCGGTGATGGGCGTCATCAACATCATCACGAAGAAGCCCGAACAGTTGAAAGGCGGGGTCGCCAGCTACACGGGGGGGGAACGAAAGACACATTTCGGAAGCCTGGTCTACGGCAAGCAAATGGAGAAGGTCGGCTATAAAGTCGGCCTGGGCTCGCGCTCGACCAACCGCTTCTCTCGGGCCGACCTCCGGGCGGGCGACGCCACCAAGGCCCATTCCGAGGTCAACGTCCGTCTGGGCGAGAAAGCCGACTTGAGCGTGTCCGGCGCCCTCGTCAACAGCAACACCCAAGTGACGACGGGGGGAACCGGCGTGACCTACCTGGACGGCCCCTCGGGTTTCCTCCGAACGGACCTCTCTTATGGGAACACCAAGTTCCGCACGTTCTGGAACCACACGAACTGGCAGTGGCGGGAACTCCTTCTTTTCGGCCAGCCGAACCTGAACGAGGACACCTACGACGTCAACTTGGAGCAGTCCATCCCCTTGCCCGCCTCGAACGACCTTGTCGTCGGGGCCAACTACCGGAAGAACACCATCAAATCCACGATCTTCGATTCCCCGCGGCGCGACCAGCACCTCTGGGCGATGTTCTTTGAGGACTTCTGGAGACCGCTGGAGAAATGGACCTTCGTCGCGAGCGGCCGGTATGACCACCACCCCCTGGCGGGCGGGATGTTCACCCCCCGCACCAGCGCGGTTTTCGCTCCGGTCTCCGCCCATACGCTCCGGCTGTCCTTGGGGAGCGCGTTCAAATACCCGACGCTCCTGGAGAACTACCTCCTGCTCACGCCGACCCTTCCCAACCCGGGAAATCCGCCCCTCACCAATCCGCCGTTCCTCTATACGCGGGTCACCAACCGAGGGAGCAAGAACCTCGTCGCGGAGCGGATGTCCATGGTGGAGCTGTCCCACAACGGGAACTTCCGCCGGGTGAAAACCACGACGGTGGGGTACTATTACAAGTTGAAGGACAACATCAAGCGCGGCCCGGTCGCTATCAACTTGCCGGTCGTGCCTCCCACCGTGACGGGCAGCACAAACTTCGAGAATAAAGGATACACCATCGCCTGGGGGGGAGAAACCGGAGTCGAAGTCCGGATGACCCGGAAATGGACCACCTTCGCGAACTATTCCTATCACAGCCTCAAGGATGAATACCCCCGCTTCAACGGGGGCGCCCCGTCTTCCCCGAAACACAAGGCGAACGGCGGCGTCCGGCTGAAGTCTGGGGGACTCTCCTCGGGCCTCTGGGTCCATTGGACGGACAAAACGTTCTGGAACGCCAGCCAGCCCGGCCTGGACGTCGTCTGGATGAAGGTGAAGGACTACATGCTCCTGAACGCCTACGTCGGCTATGCGTTCCAGCAGAGGTGGAAGGGGCTCGAGGCGGCGGTGAGCGCGTTCGACTTGGGGAACAACACGCATTACGAAACGCTTCCCAGGCAGAACGCTTCCCAGCCCGGATTGAACGGCGAGATCGTCCGCGCGCGGTTGACGGGCACGGTGTCCTATCGGTTTTAAGGAATGAAATGAGATGATTTTCATAAGGCGTTTCCGGCTCATCCCCGCGCTCTTGGTCCTGGCGGGCTCCTCCGTCGCTCTCCACGCGGCGGAGGTGGCCGTCCTGGTGAGCAAGGACATTGCGATGTACCGGAGCGCGGTCAAAGCGATTCAAGACGCGGTGCCGGCGGAATCGGTCAGCGTCCACGTTTTACCGTCGGACAACAGCGCCGACGTCGCCCAGGTTTTGGACGACGTCAAGCAGGGCCGGCCCAAGGTGATCATGAGCGTCGGCTCAAAGGCGGCCATGGAAGCCTTGCGAGTCCTGCCGAAGACGGGA
>JACQPF010000143.1 GCA_016207625.1 Elusimicrobiota bacterium
ACGTCATGGTGGGCCGCCACTGCCGCACGCGCTCGGAGCTTTTGTCCGCGCTTTTGCGTACCCGCTCCTTCTACCGGGAAGAAAAAGAAATTTTGAAAGTCGCCCAGGACCGGCTGGCGTTCGTGGGGCTTGGGAAGCACGCCCACGCCCAGGCGCGGAACCTCCCCTACGGGGACCAGCGGAAACTGGAGATCGCCCGGGCGCTGGCCACGGACCCCCGCCTTCTTTTGCTGGACGAGCCGACGGCCGGCATGAACCCGCACGAAAGCGATGAGATGATGCGGCTGATCGAGCGCATCCAGAAAGAAGGGGTGACCCTCCTGCTGATCGAGCACGCCATGCGCGTGGTGATGGGCATCTCCAGCCGCGTGGTGGTGCTCGATTACGGCGAAAAAATCGCCGAAGGTCCGCCTGAAGCGGTCCAGCGGGACCCCAAAGTCATCGAGGCCTACTTGGGAACGCCCCGTGCTTGAGTTGAAGAAAGTCCACGCCTCCTACGGGCAAAAGATCCGCGCCCTCCAAGGCGTCAACATGAAAGTCGAGAAAGGAAAAATCGCCTGCCTGATCGGAGGCAACGGGGCGGGCAAGAGCACGCTTTTGCGCACCGTCTCCGGCCTGATGTTCCCCGACGAAGGGGAAATCGTTTTTGAAGGGCGCCGGATCGACTCCCTGCCCGCCCACCGCGTGACCGCCATGGGCCTCGCGCAGGTTCCCGAGGGGCGGCGGATCTTTCCGCGTTTGACGGTCCGCGAGAATCTCGAGATGGGCGCCTATTCCCGCGCCGACAAAAAGGGAATCGAAGCCGACCTGGGGCGGGTGTTCACCCTCTTCCCTGTCTTGCGGAACCGGCAGGGGCAGGCGGGGGGCACGCTCTCCGGCGGGGAACAGCAGATGCTGGCCATCGGCCGAGCGCTGATGGCCCGGCCCAAGCTCCTGATGCTCGATGAGCCCTCCATGGGGCTGGCCCCCATCGTTGTGGAAAAGATTTTTGAGATCCTCCTCCAAATCAACAGCGAGGGCATGACCATGCTCCTCGTCGAGCAAAACGCGCAGCAGGCCCTCCAGATCGCCCATCACGGCTACGTGATGGAGACGGGCCGCATCGCTCTTGAGGACGACGCCCGGGCGCTCCTGAGAAACGAGGACGTGAGGAAGAGTTATTTGGGAATAGAATAAAATGACGACGGAGGCACTATGACTGACGAGAAAACGGCGACGCCCCTTCCTCAGGAGTTGTCCATTGAAATCGATGACGGCACGGCGAACGGCATCTACAGCAACCTGGCCATCGTCACCCATTCCGAGACGGAGTTCGTCATGGACTTCATCTTTCACGCGCCGCAGCCGCCCAAGGCGAAGGTGCGGGCGAGGATCGTGACGAGCCCCGTTCATATGCGGCGGCTCCTGGCGGCCCTGCAGGACAACGTGGCTCGCTACGAGGCCCGGTTCGGGCCGATCAAGTCCTCGGCCCAGTCGCCCGATCCCAAGGCGGGATTCTATCATTGAGGCCTGAGGCGTAAACCCCTGGCAATTGCGAAGTTCTCATGGTAATAGATAAGAGGCTATGAAAAAAATATTGATCGTGGACGATTCCCGCCTGACCCGGACCATCATCCGTAATTCCCTGTCGGCCGCGGGATATGTCGTCGTCGGTGAAGCGCGTAACGGGCGGGAAGCGGTGGACATGTACCGTGAGCTCAAACCCGACCTCGTGACCATGGACCTCACCATGCCGGACTCCTATGGGATGGAGTCCACAAAAGACATCTTGAACCAGAATCCGGACGCCAAGATCCTCGTGGTGACCGCCCTGAACCAGAAACTCCTTCAACAGGACGCCAAGCGCATCGGCGCGCGCGCCATGATCGCCAAACCGTTCCAGCCGATCGAACTGATCAAAGTGGTCACGGACCTCCTGGGGCCGCCGGCCTTGGAGGAGCCGATCAAATTGACGCCGGACCAGATCGAGGACATGATCGAGTTGGGAAACATCGGCGTGGGCAACGCCGCTTCCACCCTTTCGGACCTCATCCAGCGCCGCTGCAACATCGACATCCCCAACGTGACGTACCTGGACGTGCAAGGCATCAAGACCGTCCTCGATACGGAGAACAGCTACGTCGTGGCGCTCCACATCAAGATCATGGGCGACGTGCCGGCCCTGATGTTCGTCGTCATGCGAAGGGCTTACGCGGACACCCTTGTGAAATATCTCGCCGTGACCACGCCGGAGGCCTGCGACAAGGATTTGAGCATGGCGGCCATGCTGATCCTAAAGCAGTTGGGGGAAATCCTCACGCGGGCTTTTTCCGAGTCCATCAGCCATTTCTTGAGCACGAGGGCCAGATACGCCATGCCCGAGATCTATGTGGACGCCTGGTCTTCGGCGCTGGACGACATCCTGGGCCGGATGGACGCCTCTTCTCACAAAGAGTATTTGGTCCTCCGGTCGTCTTTTTTTGATCCCGAGAAAACCTTCAAAGGGCATTTCATCTACATCCTGGACAACAAGTCCCAGCAGATCGTCCTCAGCCGGATCCGTTTGTTGCTGATGAACGAAGGGTTGTAAAACGAAACCCCATCGCGTCGAACTGATTTGCGTGGGAACGGAACTGCTCATGGGGAAAGTCAACACCCATGGCGCCTATTTGTCCCGCCAATTGGAGCGATTGGGTTTGGGCCTCCTCCGGGAGGTCACCGTCGGCGACGACGCCGGCGAAATGCGCCGGGTTTTCGCCGAGGCGTGGCGGCGCTCCGACATCGTCATCTCCACGGGCGGGCTGGGGCCCACGTTCGACGACATCACGCGGGACGTGTGGGCGAAGGTTTTGCGCCGGCCGCTCCGTTTCCATCCGCACGTCTTCCAACGAATTGAAGCCGGTTTCCGCGCCCGCGGCCTCCGGATGCCCGAAGAGAACAGGCGGCAGGCTTTCGTTCTGGCCGGCGCCCGGGTCCTTCAAAACGGTAACGGGACGGCTCCCGGACAAGTCTTGCGGGTGAACGGGAAGATCCTGGCCCTCTTCCCCGGGCCCGGGCGAGAACTGTGGCCGATGGTGGAGGGGCAGTTCCTGCCCTTTCTCGCAAGGGCGGTACGTCCCGCTCCCCGGCGGACGAGGGTGTACAGGATCTTCGGGGTCCCCGAATCCGTCGTGGACGAGAGGCTCCGGCCCCTGATCCATTCTGAAGACGCCCGGAAAGACGCGGCGCGGACCTGGGGGATCCTGGCCGAGAAGGGGATCGTCGACATCAAGATCACGGTGTCCGCGTCGGGCCGGGCCCGGGCGGACGCGGCGCTCCGCCGGATTCACCGAAAAATATTGCGGGAATTCAGCGATGAAATCTACGGGTTCGATGAGGAGAAACTGGAAGGCGTCGTGGGAAGGTTGTTGCGACGGAACAAAGACACTCTCGCCGTCTCGGAATCTTGCACGGGCGGACTATTGGCCGAAAAAATCACCCGCGTCCCCGGCAGCTCCGGATATTTCCTGGAAGGGTATGTCACCTATTCCAACGAGAGCAAAAGAAGGATCTTGGGCGTGAGGAGACGCACGTTGCAGGTCCACGGCGCCGTCTCAGAAGCTTGCGCATTGGAGATGGCCAAGGGCTGCCGCAGGCGCTCCAGGGCCGATTGGGCCCTGGCGGTCACCGGAATCGCGGGGCCGGGCGGCGGAACAACTGAGAAGCCGGTGGGCCGCGTCTATTTTGCTCTCAGCGGACCCTCCGGCGCGGATTGCCGCTGGAAGCAATTCCATGGCGCCCGGGACCAAATCCGGGAAAACGCCGCGCTCTTCGCCCTGAATTGGCTGAGACAAGAACTCAACCGGCAAAGGGCAAAGAAACCTTAGCGCGAGTGTTTAGACGTCTATTTTACCTTGGGATTGTCTTTCTTGGAGGCGCCGTATTTGTTCCTCCAGCGAATGACTTCCCGAACGATTCCCGTCGCCAAATCCAATGAGGTTTCGTCTTTTCTGTGAAGAAGTTTCAAGAGGCGCCCTTCCTTGAACTCCCGGCTGGCGGGAGAAGGGATAGGGGTTTGCAGGTTCAGTAGTTCGTTTATCGGAACGGACAGCCCATTGGCGATCTTCAGCATTGTTGTTAATGTCGGGTTCCGTTCTCCCCGCTCCAGACCTCCTATATAGGTCCAGTGTAGCCCGCATCGATCCGCCATGTCTTCTTGCGTCATCCCACGGCGGCGTCGAAGAACCCGAAGGCGCTGCCCCAACTCTTTACGGATATCGCTCATGTGTTCTCCCACACTCCTTTCGACGAAAGTATACCGAATCTTCGTCAAAAAGAGCAACAGACGAGGTGGCTTTTAAAAATATTTCATTTTGTATCTACTAGTATCAAGCATGTTTGATTCTATTTTCTCTGTTCCGTTATCATTGTATTTTAGTGCTTTTGAAGAGCGTTGAGTGAGTTTTTACAGCGTATTCCTTGTCGAGGGATATGGGAAAGCGGGAGGAAGTGATAGAATAGGCCATGCGGCAAAAATGGGGTCAGAATTTCCTGGCGGATGAGAAAATCGCACGACGGATCGTCGATGAATTGAGGATCAAACCGGAAGATGCGGTCTTGGAGATCGGTCCGGGCAAGGGCGTTTTGACCCGGCTGTTGATCGGCAAGGTCCAAAAAATCGACGCGGTGGAGATGGACCGAGATCTGGCCGGACGATTGTCGGCCCGCTGGGCCGGTGTCCCGGGATTCACGGTGCACAACCAAGATTTCCTGGACTGGGCATTGCCGGACTGGCCTTCCGGCTCCGTGAAGGTCCTCAGCAATCTTCCCTATTCGGCGTCCGGCGCGATTTTGCGCCGCTTGCTGGATTGGCCTTCTTGGACCCTGGCGGTGGTCATGGTTCAAAAAGAAGTGGCCGACCGGATCGTCGCGGTCCACGGCGGCACCGATTACGGAATCTTGACCTTGGCCGTCCAGTCCAAGGCCCAGGTGGAGAGGTTGTTCGACGCGCCGCCGGGCGCGTACCGCCCCGCGCCGAAAGTGGTGTCCACCGTTCTTCGGCTTGCGCACAGGCCTCAATCGCTCCTCCGGCAAGAGGGCCCCTTCTTTCAGGTGGTTCGCGCGGCGTTCGCGCAGCGGCGAAAAACCATTCAAAACAGCCTGTCTCACGGTCTCGATCTTGAGAAACCGTTGGTGGAAACGCGGTTGAAATCGACGGGGATCGACCCGTCCCGGAGAGCCGAAACGCTCAGCCTGGAAGATTTCAACCGGTTGACGGAGGCGATCTTTCCGGAGAACATCACGTTTCTAGGGGAACGTCCACGCAAAGAATGAACGGTTGCTGGCTTGCGTCGCGGAACATTCCGGAGAGGGTGATGCAGAGGGACCCCGTGGCCAAAGAGACGTACGGTTCGGTGGTGAACCGGCTGACGAAGGTGTCCATGAGGAGATAGAAATAGTCCTTGTACGAATGGTCCGCCCCTTCTTGCGCCGGACGGAAGAGGGAATTGTGTTTGAGGGTTTTCCCGGGACGCGTGAAGGTGGGGCTCACTTGGGTTCCCTTCCCATCCAGGAGATAGATGCATTCCACCGAACCGTGTCGGCCGGCGAACTCCTGAAGGATTCCGTCGAACTCCGGTAAAGACCGGCTGGAGAGCTCCTTCAGCATGAGGCCGAGGATCTCGTCGTATTGCTTGTTCCGCCCTTTGGACGCGTTTGTTTTCCTCACCAGGTGATCCCTGAACTTGTCGGCCAGCGCCGTCGTGGCCTCGTCCGTCGGTCCGGGCGCGGGCCAGGGGAAAATGCTCCCCTGCAGCATGTCCACACCCAACTCCAGGCTGAGGATGGCTTCTTCTTCCCGGCGGACGTCTTTGGCCACGACCAGCGCGCCGAGCTTCTTCGAAAGGTTGATGAGCGAACGAAGGATCTCCTGCTTGTAATATTCCTTGCCGATCCCTTCCACCAGAGAACCGGCGACTTTCAAGACGTCGGGCCGCGTGAGAGAAATCCTGTCCAAGTTGGAATGGCCTGAACCCAGCTCGTCCAGGGCGATGAGGAAGCCCCGTTCGCGGTGGGTGTCGATGAACGTTTTCAATCCCGTGAGGTTCTTGGCGTGGGATTCCGTGATCTGAATGACCAGGCTGTTGGGGTCGAGGCCCAGGCTTTTCACTTGCTCGCGGAGGTGTCCCGAGCCGACGACGCCCAGGTCGACGATCGAGGTGTCGAAGTTGAGGAACAGAAGGTATTCGGGATGGGCGGAATGGATCGGCTGAAAGCTTTCCAGGGCCGACTGACGGAACATGCGATCGAGGTCCAGGGACAGCCCCCGGGTCTTCGCCAACGTGGTGAGAACGGCGGCGGGAACGGTCTCTCCGTCGGGAGCAATTCCGTGCGGCACGGCCTCAAGCCCGATGACGGACCGCCGCTTGATGGAAACGATGGGCAGGAACGAGATCCCGACCGTTTTCTTTTTAATGAGCTCATCGATGTTGAAGTTCTCGATCATCGGATCATCGACCTTCTTTCAAAAGAAAAGAGCTCCCCGGGGCTGGGGATGTTCGGGGAATCCCCGGGGAGCCAAACCCGTCTGTCAGAACGGATAGATCACCTGAAACCCCACCGTGTTCTGCGCGTCATCCGGCGCCCCGTTGTCGTCGACGAAGACCTTTTGCGAGGAGCCGTCTCTCCGGAACTCCAGCCGGGTGATCACGCCGCTGAATATCTGTTGCAGGGTGGCGGTGGCGGAGTTGAGGACTTGCTGGGTTCCCGTTCGGGATCCTTCGTCGTCCAACGTTTCCCAGCGCAGCGCGGTGGAAAACGCGTCGGTGAAGGCGTAATTGGCGTGCACGCCCAGCCCATGCCAGTTCTGCGTGGTGTCGCTGGGGCCCGCCGCGCCCAGGCCCTCTTCCACGCCCCAGTCGTGATTGAGGAGCAGCGTCAAATCCTCGGCGGGAACGATTTTGACGAGGGTGTCCACGAGCCCCCGGGCGTTTTTCTCCACGCTGGGAACGGCCGTGGTTTGTTCCGGGCCGTAGGTGCCCCCCACCGTCAAGGCCAGGGCGGGAGAAAAGGCATAGCTCGCCATCCCATGGACGCTCTTGCCCTTGGTGTTGTCTTGGAGGTTGTCCCAGCCGTTCACGACGCCGATCGAGCTGGCCAGCTTCTCGTTCCAGCCTTTATCCCACTTCACGCCCGTATGAGAAAAAGGGATGGCGTAGTTGAAGAGGAGGCCGCGGGAGACGTTGAAGTTGTCTTTCGCCTCAATCACTTCCGCGCCGTGCAGCGTGACGAACTTTCCAACCGTGAGCGCGCCTCCCACCCATGAGACGGGAAGGCTGAAGAAGGCCTGCTGGAGGTCCACC
>JACQPF010000144.1 GCA_016207625.1 Elusimicrobiota bacterium
GCCTGGATCTTCGGGATCAGCCAATCCGGCGAGCCGGCCGACACGCTGGGGTGCATCAAGAGGATGCGGAAAAGGTCCCTCCAGACGCTGGCCCTCTGCACCGTCGAGGGGTCCAGCATCCCGCGGGAATCGGACGGGGTCCTCCTCACCCACGCGGGTCCCGAGATCGGCGTCGCCTCCACGAAATGCTACACGGCTCAATTGATGGCCTTGGCGCTCTTGGCCATCCGCCTCGGGACCTTGAAAGGGACCCTGTCCTCCCAGAAGGCGGCGAGCCTCTTCGGCGGGCTCCAGGAAATCCCTGAAAAGATCCAGAGCGTCCTCTACCGGCATGACGCGGTGGCTCGGTGCGCCGAGGCGCATCACGCGTCGAGGGACTTCTTGTTCCTGGCGCGGGGCGCCGACATTGCGACCGCTTATGAAGGCGCCTTGAAAATTAAGGAGGTCGCCTACATTCACGCCACGGGCCATGCGGCCGGGGAAATGAAGCATGGGCCCATCGCCCTGATCGACCGGAAAATGCCGGTGGTGTGCATCGCGCCCCGGACCTCCTCCTACGAGAAGATGGTCAGCAACGTGCAGGAGGCCGCGGCCCGGGGGGGGCAGATCATCGCCGTGGTCAACGAGGGGGACCAAGACCTCAGGGACCATGCCAAACACCTCCTCGTTCTGCCGGAGACCCAGGAGGCTTTGACGCCCCTGTTGACCGTCGTCCCGCTTCAGCTGTTGGCGTACTATGTCGCCATCAAGCGGGGGTGTGATGTGGACCAGCCGAGGAACCTGGCCAAAAGCGTTACTGTCGAGTAGGTCGTGAACGACCGCTCTGAGAGGACAACTATGCAAAAACTCAAAATCGCGTGCTTGATGGCCGGACTGGTGGTTGCCGGGATTTCTGTGGTTTTCGCGGCGAGCGATTTGTCCGGGTTGAACGTGTTTCCGAACCCCGTGCGGCCCCATGCGGGCCAAAACGAGGTGGTCTTCGACAAGCTGACCGATCAGGTCCACATTGAAATCTATGACGCGGACGGGAACATCGTCCTGGAGAAAGAGCTGGGGGCTTCCAACGCCCAGTTCCGCTGGAACCTCGTGACGAACGCCGAGTTCCGCGCGGCCAGCGGCGTCTACATCTACCTGGTCTCCAACAACGCCGGAGAGAAGAAGCTCGGGAAATTGGCGGTCATCCGATGAGGGCGAGGGTCCTCTTCGCGGCGGCGCTGCTGTTGGCCTCGGTTCCGGTCCGCGCCGTGGAGCCGGCCGTGGGGCGCGGGGGGGGCGTTCTGAAAGCCCAGCCCGGCGCGCGCCCCCGGGGGATGGGAGGGGCTTTCTCCGCGGTGGCCGACGACGTCAACGCGCTGTTCTCCAACCCGGCGGGCCTGGGCGGACTGCGGCATTACGAGCTCACGGCCATGAACCGATGGTACGTCGGAGACATCACGCAAGGGCATGTGGGGCTGGTGGTGCCCTTGGAAAACGTGTCTTCCCGGGACGTCAGGACGTTCGGCTCGTTCGGGGCCTACTACCGGTTCATCGATTACGGACGCCTTCCCGGCCGGGACGCCGCGGGGAACCCGCAAAGCGGCGACGGCTTCAACGCCCGGGACGGAGTCTTGGCGCTGGGGTACGGGAAGTTCATCTCCCGGCAGTTGGCCATCGGAGCCAACGCCAAACTCTACGGGCTTGAAATCGCCGATCAGGAGGCCAAGGGGTCCGCGTTCGACGTCGGGCTCCTGTTCCGGCCGAGGGTGGACGGGTGGACGTTGTCCTTGGCGGGCTTCAACTTCGGGAACGACTTGCGCTTCGAGAGCGAAGACGAGAAGCTGCCGAAATTCATCGTCGCAGGGATCTCTTTCCAGCCTCTGCCGGAAAGGCTCTTGCTGGCGATGGACGTGGTGGATCCCCAGGACGACGTCGTGGAAGTGAAAGCCGGAGCGGAATGGTGGGCCAGCCGCATTCTGGCTTTGCGGGCCGGATACGATTCCGGCGACGACATCGGCAGCGGAGTCACGGCCGGCATCGGCCTTCAAATCCGGGAGATGGAGGCGTCTTTCTTCCCGATCCGCCGCCTCAGCATCGACTACTCCTTCGTTCCCTTCGGCGACCTCCTGGACGACAACGCCGTGACCAGCGTCCACAACATTTCGATCACGCTTCGATTCGGAGACCGGGACTAATGAACCAAAACGGGAGCGTCCTCGAGCCGCATGCCGTCCTCAAAGAGAAAGAGGCGGTGGACGTATCGGTTGTCGTGTATACGGACGTCCACTTGGAGGGCGCCGCGCAGTTGTATGCCTACGTGGCCAACCTCCTGCGGGAAAAGAAGAAGAGCTACGAATTCCTCTTCGTCGACGACGGGAACAGCGAGGAGACCCTGGCCGAGGTGAAGGGCATTCAAAAGATCGCGCGGAACGTCCGGCTGCTCCGTCTCGATCGCCCGCTCGGCGTCGGAAAGGCCATGTCCCATGGGTTTCGACAGGCGCGCGGCCGGTGGATACTGACGGTGGGCCCGTTCCTGCAGGTGCAGCCCTTCGAGATCAGGAAGATGTTTGAGAAAACCGGGGAAGGCTACGATTTGGTCAACGGATGGAGGGTACAGCGGTCGGATTTCCGCCTGAACCGGATGGAGTCCCATTTCTACAATTGGCTGATCCGGAAGGCGTCCCGGGTCGCGCTTCACGATTTCAATTGCACGCTGAAGCTGTTCCGGAGGGAATTGGTCCAGGATTCTCAAGTCCAGGGGGAGCTCTACAGATTTTTCCCGATCCTGGCCGCCCTGCGCGGGTTTTCGGTGTGCGAGGTCCCATTGAAGCAAAGGACGGAGATCAACCGGGTCGGGATTTATCGGGTCGGCACGTATTGGCGCCTGGCGCAGGAGTTCGTGACGCTGCTCATCTTCTTGCGTCTGGCCGCGCGGCCATACCGGATTTTCGGCGTGGCGAGCGTCTTATTCCTCTTAACGGGGTTCGCGTCCGCTTTCTTCTGGGTTTCAAGGGTCGGGCTCGGGCCGGAA
>JACQPF010000145.1 GCA_016207625.1 Elusimicrobiota bacterium
TCGAGGCGGTGGGCCTAAAGGAGTTCGCCAAGCACCGCCCGGCGGAGCTTTCCGGCGGCCAGCGCCAGCGCGTGGCCATCGCCCGGGCGCTCGTCACCAACCCGGACATCGTCCTGGCGGACGAGCCCACCGCCAACCTCGACTCGGTCACCGGCGCTTCCATCCTGGAGCTGATGAAAGAAATGAACCAAGTGGAGAAAACCACGTTCATCTTCTCCACCCACGACGCCAACGTGCTGAAATTCGCCCAGCGCATCGTGAAGATCAAAGACGGCCTGATTTCCGATCACGGATGAAACTCCTGCTCACCATCGCCTGGCGCAACATCCTGCGCCACAAGGGAAAAAGCCTCGTCATCGGCGCCATCCTGTTTTTGGGGGCGCTCTTGATGACCGCCGGCAACGGCGTGATCTCCGGTATGAGCGCCGGCGTCGAGAAGAACATCGTGAACGGCTTCATGGGCGACATCGTGCTGATGAGCGACAAGCAGAAGTCCGACAACATCCTCTTCGAATTCATGGCCGCCACCATCGAGCCCATCCATTCTTACCCGCAAATCGCGGAGATCCTCTCGCGGCAGAGTTACGTCGAGCGTTATCTCCCCGTCGGCAAGAACGGGGCCCTGGTGCTGAGCGAAAACGAGGCCACCCCCGGCTTCGCCTACCTGATCGGCGCGGACCTGGCGGAATACCAAAAAATGTTCCCCGGCAGCCTGAACGTGGTGGAAGGCGGGATGATCGAGCCCGGCGAAAAGGCCCTTTTGGTGCCCACCTTCGCCCGTGAGAAGCTCTACGATTATTTGAACTATTGGCTCATCCCGCAGGGCGGGTCCCTCATCAAGGAAAACCTCAGCAAAGACGCCTTGGAAAACATCGACAGCCTCGCCGTCAGCACCACCGTCGTCATGATGGGCATGTCCAGCGGCATCAACTCCACCAGCGACGTGCGCTTCACGGTCAAAGGCATCGTGAAGTTCAACGCCCTCAACCAAATCTTCGGCCATTTCTGCATCGCGGATATCGAGTCCTACCGCGAGTGCCTGGGCTACTTCACGTCCTCTCAGAAGACTGCCGAGGTCCCCCGGGAGGAACAGAAGCTTTTGGATATGGAAACGGAAGACCTCGATTCCCTCTTCGGAACGGATGCGATGGTCGTCCCCAAC
Organism: Elusimicrobiota bacterium; assembly: GCA_016207625.1. Classification (GTDB taxonomy): domain Bacteria; phylum Elusimicrobiota; class Elusimicrobia; order FEN-1173; family FEN-1173; genus JACQPF01. The sequence continues at coordinate 1,163 of JACQPF010000145.1, forward strand.
ACCCGGAAGCCAAGCGGGGCGGTGCCTGGCGGTGATCGCCCCGTTCCACCCCTTTCCACAAACAGGGGCCAGAGCCTTGCGGCCAGGCAAACCGGGGCCGTGCCTGGCAGTGATAGCCCCGTTCCACAAACCGGGGCCGTGCCTGGCGGCACGGGGACATACAACGCCGTCTTCATCAAGCTGAAGCCCGGGGTCTCCTACCGCGAGGCCGTGGGCCGGCTCAACCGCGCGCTGTCCGAGTCGAACTCCGGCGTCCGGGCCGTCACCTGGAACAAGGCCTCCGGCCCCATCGGCAGCATGGCGATCATCATCAAAAGCGCCCTATTCCTCTTCGTCACGCTCCTGTTCTGCGTGGCCGTCATCATCATCGTGAACACCCTCACCATGGCGGCCCTGGAACGGACGTCCGAACTGGGCATGATGCGCGCCATCGGCGCCCGGAAATCGTTCATCGGCGGCATGTTCCTCGGCGAAACGGCGATCCTGTCGGCCCTGTTCGGCGGCGTGGGGGTTCTCGTCGGCATCCTCGCGGTCAAGCTCGTCCCCCTCTTTAGGATCACCTCCGCCAACGACATGGTCCAAATCCTCTACGGCGGCGACACGTTCCACCCTCTCCTGGGGGTTTCGGACATCACCCTCACGGTCGTGCAACTGGCCGTCGTGACGGTGATCGCGGCCCTCTATCCCATGAAAGTGGCGCGCGGCATCACGCCGCTCGACGCCATCACGAGGGATTAATCCATGACGCTCCTCCTCCGCCTCAGCCTGCGCAACCTGCTCCGGCAAAAACGCCGCAACGTCCTTTTGGGGACGGCCATGGCCCTCGGCGTCATGATCCTGATCGTCGCCAATTCCTTCTCCCACGGCATCTCCGACATCATGTTCAACAAGATCATGCGCTGGGTCACCGGCCACGTCAGCGTGCGGTTCAATGAAAAAGGCGGCATCATGCGCGAGATCTTCCGCGACCGGGAGCGCGCCCGGGCCGCCCTCGAAGGCGAGCCGGATGTGGAACAGGTGGACGAATCGATCGGTTACTTCATGCGCGCCATCGGGAACGGCAAGTCGGACAACATCATCCTGGTGGGCGTCAACACGGGCGACGGCATCGACGAAAAGACGCGCAAAGAGGTCGAGGAGTCCTTCCGGCTCGTCGAAGGCCGCTGGGAGGATTTGCGGGATCCCGCCATCGAGAACCCGGCCATCGTTTCCTTGGAGAAAGCCCGCACCCTGAACGTCAAAAAGAACGACGTCCTGCGCGTGCGCTTCCGCAACATGTTCGCGCAGGACCAGGCCGCCCGCCTCACCGTCGTCGGCATCATGAAAAACGACAACATCTTCATGCAGCCCGTCATCTTCGTTGAGCTCTCCAACACGAAGGCGATGCTGGGGTTCCGCCCGTATGAGACGGCCAGCCTGAGCCTCAAAGTCGCCAACCCGCAGAAAACCGCCCGCGCCCTGGCCGACCGGATCCACGACCGTTTGAAACCGGGCCTCGCCTTCATTTCCGGAGAGGCGGCCAACGGCCCCCGCCGCCATGGGGTGACGGTCGTGGGCTACAAAAGCGACGACGCTTCAAAACAGAAACTATCCGAAAAGCTTAAGCTGACGGCCGGAACCCTGGAAGCCGCCCTGAAATCGGACGGCGTCATCCTCCCCCAGCCCCTAGCGGAGGCCCTGGCCCTTTCGCCCGGAGAGGCCTTCGGCCTCTCTTTCGACCGGAAATTCGAGGCGACGAAGGCGGATCTCACGTTCAAAGTCAGCGCGGTCTGCCGGTCGGACGACGGCCTGGGAGATGACACCGTTTTAATGAACGACGACAAGTTCTACGATGCCTATTACGAGAACCTTCCAGCCAACTCCGGGGCGGCGTTCACGCCGGGAAAGGGCAGCGCCTGGGCCCCGCTCTTCTCGCCGGAATGGATTCTGCTGGACCGGACGGCCAACACCGACGACTACAAAAAGAAATATATGGAGATGAGCAAAAAGAAATGGAAAGGCACCACGGTGGACGTCTCCACCATGTATGAGACGGCCAGCGACATCTTGAAGCTGGAAGGCGTACTGAACCTCATCACGCTTTCGGCCGTCATGGTGCTGTTCTTCATCATCCTGCTTGGGGTCGTCAACACCTTGCGCATGACCATCCGCGAGAGGACCCGGGAAATCGGCACCGTTCGCGCCATCGGCATGCAGCAGGCGGACGTGAAGCGCCTGTTCGTCTTGGAAACCTTCTTCCTTACCCTTTTCGCCTCCGCCGCCGGAACGCTGGCCGGGTTCGCCGCCATGGCGGGGCTGTCCCGTCTCACGTTCCATTTGCAGGACAACCCTTTCGGCATGCTTTTCGTGAACGGCCATCTCCATTTCGTCCCCACGTTCCTCGGCGTCGCGGGAAACAACCTTTTGATCAGCGCCATCGCGGTCGTTACCGCGTACTTCCCGGCCCGCCGGGCGGCACGCCTGTCCCCGGCCAAGGCCCTGCGTCATTTCGAATAGGAGGCTGTTTTGAAGAACGTCTTGATCGCCCTTTTGCTGTTCCTCTTCCCCGCCGCGGCCCTGGCGGAGAGCCGCGTCCTCTCCATCCTCCAGGCCATCGACGACAACTATAAGCTCAAGTCCGACGTCCGGGCCGACGTGGCCCTCACTCAGCAGAAGCCGGAACAGGGCACGAAAGTGATCGGCATGGACTATTACCGCCGGGACTCCGACGACGCCTTCCTCATGGCCATGACGGCCCCCGAAAACGAAAAGGGGAACGGCTACCTGAGGGTGGGCGACAACTTCTGGATGTACCGCAAGAACACGCGCACCTTTCAGCACGTCAACCGCGACGAGAGCATCGGCGGCACCGACGCCCACGGCAGCGACTTCGAAACCCGCAAGCTCACCGAGCTCTACGCGCCCGCCGCGGGCGCCGACGGCCAAGAGCTGATCTCGGAGGAAATGCTGGGCCAGGTCCCCGTCTTCAAGTCCGAAGTCAAAGCGAAAGTGAACGACGTGGACTACCCCAAAAAGATTTTCTGGACCCGCCGCGACAACGGCCTCCTCTTGAAACAGGAGTCCTACTCCCTCTCCGGCACGCTGATGCAAACGGCCTACTTCCTGAAGTTCACGGTGATCGACGGCCGCTACATCGCCGTCAAGCACGTCTACATCGATGAGTTTGAGAAGGGCAACAAAACGGTCGTCGACATTTCGAACATCGTGGTCCAAAAGCTGGACGATTCCATCTTCACCAAGGCCACCCTGGAGAACCTAAGCAAATGAAGCGCCTCCTCCCGCTGGCCGCCGTTCTGCTCTTTTCCGCCGCCCCTGGCCTGGCCGCCGACCTCAACGAAAACGAAATGTTCTCGAGCCCCGACGTCGTCACCCAGGCCCCCGCGGCGCCGTCGTTCGCCGAAGGGACGAAGTCCCTCGCCTTCTCGGGCGAACTCCTGAGCGCCATGGAGGACACCGCCGTCCGCACCTCCACGGCCGGCGCCCTGCATTCCTTCATCGTCGGCAACGCTTTCATCGACGCACGGCTGAAAAACGGCGTGAAGGGTTTCGCCAACCTCGAAGCCACCTATGACTCGCGCGCCAGCTCCACCACCCACGCCCTGCGCGAAATCTTCTTTGACTTCAATATCAAACGCCGCGTCTACTTCCGCACCGGCAAACAGGTCCTCCAATGGGGCCGCTGCGCCCTGTGGAACCCCACCGACCTCGTCAACGTCGAACGGAAACCGTTCATTCGCAAAATCGGCTACCGCGAAGGCGCCTACGGGCTGAAGCTCCATGTCCCCTTCGGGACCGCCTACAACGTGTACGGGTTCCTCGACACGGGAAACGCCCCGGCCTCGGAAGACCTGGGCGGCGCGCTGAAGTTCGAGCTCCTGGCCGGCGGGACCGAAATGGCGTTTTCCGGCTGGGCCAAGAAATCCGCCGACCCAGTCCTCGGATACGATCTGTCCACCCGGGCGGGGGATATCGACATCGTCGGTGAGTTAAGCGTCTCCAAAGGCGGGAACATCCGGAAACTGAGTCTCAACCAGGGCGTCTTGGCGGGAGGAGAAAACAAAGGCTGGGCGCCGCGGGCCGCTGTCAACTTGTCCAAGGGTTTCCGGCTGGGGAACTACAACGACCGGTTGAACGTCTCCAGCGAGTTCTTTTACAACCGCGCGGGCTACAAGAACGATGTCTTCAACGACCCGGCCGCCTACCCGTTCGCCACCCCGCTGGTCTTCCGGGACGCCACGGGCGCCCTCATCACCCAGGCCGCCGGCACGAAGAAGGACTTCCTCTTGGGCAACAGCCTCTACAACATGAACTCTTTCTCCCGCGCGTACGGCGCGTTGTTCGTCACCGTCGGACGGTTCCTCACCTCCGACATGACCTTGAACATGAACTACGTCCGGAACTTCAACGACGGCACGGGCATCGTCTCCACCGGAATCACGTATCGGAACCTGTCTGATTTCACCGCGGGCTTTCTGGCGAACGTCTTCGTGGGGCCGAAAAACGGGGAATACACTTTCTCAAACGTGAAACACAACCTCCAACTCACCGCCGGTATTGCCTTTTGAGTTCTGCCGGTCTATTCCCCGTGATGGGGCCTGGGTTCGCCGCGTTTCGGTAAGCGTTTCCCTTTCTTCTCCCAGTGGTCGCGGGTCAATTCCTGGAACTTCTTGAACTGCTCCGGGGTCAGCACCTGCCGGACTTCCAAAATACCATCCAGCCGGTGGTCCGCCAGTTTGTCATGCACCCCTTTCATCTCATCGTGCAGGGCCTTCACTTTCGCCATATCAAGCTCGGGTTTCTCCAACTCCTGCCGGAGGGCTTCCCGTTTTTGTTTTTGTTCCTCATGCAGAGCCTTGGCCTGTTCCCGGTGGGTTCTGCGGTGCTCCTCCAGCTTCTTTTCCTGCTCTGGGGTGAGGTTCAGCTGCTGGTGGACTTCCTCCGGCGGAAAAGCGAACGCGGGCGACGCCAAAAGCCAAATCCCCAAAGCCAAGTAAGCGGGCCATCGCATTTTGAAAGTGCGAATCATATTCCCTCCTGAGAGCCGTTATAGAAAATAATCTTCGTTCGTTGTTCCCACGACCATATCGTCCTCGTCGGCATCCGTCGACACCAATTCGGCCACGTACAAGATGTTGTCTTGGGAAGAAACGACAAGAGGCGCCGGCGTCTTCGGATGCGACAAGAACACAATAAGCGCGGCCAGCGCCGCCGCGCCCGCTAGTGTTGCGACCGGATAATAGGCGAGATTATGACGAGGCGATATTGCGGCGAATCGAAGCCAAATTTCGCGAGCATATCTTAACGATATGTGAGCGAAATTTGGCAAAGATGCAGCCCAAAAGCGCCTCGCCCCTTCGGGGAGGCCCATCTTTGGCCGGCTTCTGCGTTGCTCATCGCTTACAGGCCTACTGGCCTGCGCGCTCTTCGCGCCTTGAATCCGGCTCAAATCCGGGCCTTCATAATCTCGCCTATTATCCGGTCGCAACACTAGAGCGAACTGCGGAACAGTCAGCCGGAAACGCGAAGGCGTTTCCTTCGGCTCCTGGTCCATTTTCCGCATCACCCGTTGAACGAAAGCCTCCGACGGCGCCACCGGAGGCACGCTGAAGAAAGCGCCGGCGGTCGTTTTCCATTCCCGCAGCAGGAGGCTGCACTCCACGCAGGTCTTTAGGTGGTCCTCCACCGCGGCGCGCTCCCCCGGCGGAAGCTCCCCGTCGTAATGCGTCAGAATCCTTTCTTTCACGTCTTTGTGGTCCATAGGGGCCTCTATCGTTTAGACATCGAAACGTCTCAAAAAGTGTCGCCTACGGCGTCAGGCGGGAGGCTCTCGCCGCATTCTGCAGGGCCTGCCGCGCCCGCCTCAAACGCGCCTTCACGGAATCCAAGGAACATTCCATGGCCTGGGCGATTTCCGCATACGTCAGCCCTTGGACTTCGCGCAATGTCAGGACCTCCCGGTAATCCGGAGGCAGCCGGGAAAGGACGTCTTCCACTGCCGAAGGAGCTCCTTCCTTGACCCCGGCCTCCCCCTGCGTTTCCGTCATCGCCTCCAAAGGTTCCGACGGATTGCGCTTCCGGGCTCTCAGGAGGTTCAGGCAATGGTTGTAGGCGATCCGGTAAATCCATGTGGAGAAGGCCGATTCCTGTCGGAACCGGGACAGATTCCGATAGGCTTTCAAGAACACGTCCTGGGCCGCGTCTTCCGCCTGGGTGGGATTTCCCAACAAAGAGAGACAAAGCGTGATGACCTTCACGTGGTAAAGGCGCACGAGCTCCGCATAGGCCTCCCGCTCCCCCGCGAGGACCTCCCGGATGATTCGTTTGTCATCGTTCATAGAGATATTTGTAGGACAAAAAATTTCAAGGAATAATGTCGCATCGAATTATGGCCGGCGTTCGGCGCGGCGCGAACGGAAAATTGTGAAGAGCGGATCGAAGGTCGTCTTGATCTGCTCTCGGACCCTGTCTCTCGGCACGCCCCATTGCTGGAAAAAGGGCTCAAGCATTCCGTAAGCACAGCCGTCACCTTCCCGGAACATCTTCTTAAGGATAACGACAAATTCACTGAATGATTCATGCTCGCGAAGCGCGGCGACCTCATTCAGCAGATTCTGGAGATCTGGGACGTATCGTAGGACGAAAGCGATGCTGGCCAGGTCCTTCGGAAGTTTCTGGGAGTTCACACGATGCTCCAGGAGCAGTCCTTTGACGACAATGAATGCCGCCGGGGAGGCGGTCTGAACCAAAAGGTCCTTATCTTTATAGCGGATGACTTGGCGGATCGAAGCAGTTCTCAGCGCGATGTCCACTTCAGGGACTGGATCGCAGGCAACATAAGGCCGAGCAAGAACTTTCTGGCCTTTCGGAAGGACGGAAGGCGTGGTGATGAACTCAACCGGGATCAGGAGCCTGTCCGAAATATACGCGAACTGGAACCGATTCTCGTCGTCCATGTCCATCTTTCGCGGGACTAGGTTGGCCGCAGCAAGCTTTCTAAAAACGGGCTCGGAAAAGTGATCCGGCGACATTTTCTTCACTGCGAAGTCGATGTCCACCGTGGACGGGAAGGGCGCTTTCCGATCCCAAGCATATCGCGAATAAAGGTATGGACACCATCCTCCAATAACGATCAAATTGTCCAAATGTTGCTGGCCCAATGCGTAGAGCGTTTCATGGAACGCCTTTTCATAGAAGTTCACGGCTGTTCCACCCCTTCGATGATGGGAACCCCTTTTTCCTTCAGCCGCGTTTTGAGCCATTCCGCTTGCTCTGCGCCGCCCGCGGGGGAGTTGATCAGGTCCAAGTAGAGCTGCAGATTGCTCACCACCTGGAAACCCCGGATCGTCCGCGCCTGGTGAAACACCGAACTTTTGTAGACGGGCAACGCAAAACAAATATTCCCCCCCGCCTTCGGCGGGACCAGAGAGAAGCGGCTCTGAATTTTCCAGAGCGCGTCCTCCGCCTCCGCTTCATTCACCCCAATGTAAAGGGTGGTCCTTGGGTCCCGAACGTAGGGCGCCACGAGTCTGGCGCCGCTGAAAAGAGTCAGCGCGTACGGGATCTCTTCTCCGGCGAGATACTCTCGCATTTTGGGAAGAAGCCCCTCCTGTGCCGAATAAAACTCAACCAGGCGGTTGTGGCTGAACCGATAGTGATGGGCCCACTTTTCCAGAAGTTTCTCTGGTTCCCGGAGCTGAGTGTAGCTGAAACGGCCAGCCGGATAGCGTTCTAGAAACCCTTCTTCTTGGAGGATTTTGAAAACGGCCATCACCAGGCCGGTCGAAACCTTCTCTTTTCGGGCCAGCTCCGGGATTGTCCAGTGATGTTTCGGGTTGGCCAGAAGCGCCCGGAGCACAAGCGACGACTTGTCGCTGAATATGTTTTGAACGATCCGTTTCTTGATCAGCATAGGATATGAACCGCCCTTGTTACTTGCAGTATACGCTTACTTGCAGTGTATACTAAAACATAGTCGAATTCAAGAGCGAGAAATGTGCCTATATAAAAACAGGGCCAAATCAGATAAAATGAAACGTTCTTATTTCGTCAGGAGGTTTCTCTCATGGATTGGGGAATGAAGAACCGGTTGTCCCAGCTGATGCCGAACGGCAAATGTTTTTTTATGCCCATCGACCACGGGTATTTCCAGGGGCCGACCACGGGCCTCGAAAAGCCCGGCCATACCGTGGCGCCGCTGATGCCCTACGTGGATGCCCTGTTTTGCACCCGGGGCGCGTTGCGCTCGGCCATCGACCCCGCCGTGAGCAAACCCGTCGTGTTGCGCGTTTCGGGAGGCACCAGCATGGCGGGCAAGGACCTGGCCAACGAAGTGCTGACCACGTCCGTCGACGATGTGATCCGCCTGAACGCCCAGGCCGTCGGCATCTCGGTTTTCATCGGCAGCGACTATGAAAAAGAGACGTTGAACAACCTGGCCTCCATGGTCAATCAATGCGAACCCTATGGAATCCCCGTGATGGCCGTCACGGCCGTGGGGCGGGAGATGGAAAAACGGGAGGCGCGGTATCTCGCCCTCTGCTGCCGCATCTGCGCGGAGCTGGGCGCAAAGGTCGTGAAAACCTACTGGTGCGATAAAGACTTCGATAAAGTGGTCGGCGGATGCCCGGTGCCCGTGATCGTGGCCGGCGGCCCCAAGTGCGACACGGAAAAGGAAGTGTTCGAGTTCGTGCACGACGGTATGAAGCGGGGCGCGGTCGGAATCAATTTGGGGCGCAACGTTTGGCAAAGCCCTCACCCGGTGGCCGTGGCCAAGGCCCTCCAGGCCATCATTCACAAAAACGCGTCCGTGAAAGAAGCTCAAGCCATATTTGGGGAAAGCAAAACGAATGCGGGTCGCTAAGTATTTCAGCAACAGCGACATCCGTTTGGAGGACATGTCCCGGCCCGTCATAGGCCCCGGTGAAATCCTCGTCAAAGTCGAGGCCAGCGGCATCTGCGGCACCGACGTGATGGAATGGTACCGGATCAAGAAAGCCCCCCGCGTGCTGGGGCACGAAATCTCGGGGACCATCATCGAAACGCAATCGGATGCGTTCCGCCCCGGCCAAAGGGTTTTCGTCAGCCACCACGTCCCCTGCGACGTGTGCAAATATTGCCGGGCCGGCCACCACACGGCCTGCGAAACCCTGCACACGGGCAATTACGATCCCGGCGGGTACAGCGAGTTCGTCCGCGTCCCCAAACTCAACGTGGAAAAGGGCGTTTATCCCTTGCCCGATTCCGTCTCTTTCAACGACGGCACCATGATCGAGCCCCTGGCCTGCGCCCTGAGGGGCCAGCGGGTCATCGATGTCAAAAAGGGGCAAACCGTCCTGGTCCTGGGCAGCGGCGTGTCGGGATTGTTGAACGTCCTCGTGGCGAAACAGAGAGGCGCGAAAGTCATCGCCACCGACGTGGACGCCTACCGGCTGTCAAAGGCGAAAGAATGCGGCGCCGACGAGGCGTGGCACCCCGATGAGCTCCCCGCACTCAAAGCCGAAAAAATTATTGTCTGCACCGGCGCCTATTCCGCCGTGGAACAGGCCTTTCGGTGCGTCGACCGGAAAGGCGTGATTCTCCTTTTCGCGATTCCGAACAGGCCCATCGAGGTTCCTTCGGTGGATTTCTGGAGGAATGAAATCACGCTGACGTCGTCCTACGGCGCGGCGGGTCAAGATTTGGAAGAATCCCTGCGGGCGATCGCGAATTCGCAAATCCCCGTGAAACACCTCATCACCCACACCCTGCCCTTAACCGAAATCCAAAAGGGGTTCCAGCTCGTCGTCGAAGGCAAACAAACCCTCAAAGTCGTCCTCCAACCCTAACCCGTTCTCCGTCCCTTCTTCACAAGGACGGGTCCGGGGAGGTAAAAGGCTTTTGTCAGCTCACGTGCAGGATGGCGGACTTCAGGTATTCCGTCTCCGGCATCGCCAGGCGGATGGGATGGTCCGGCGCCTGCGATCCCCAGAAAATCAGTCTCGCCCGGCGCCCGGCCGCGTAAGCCGCCCGGGCCAGGATCTGCCGGAAATCGTCCCGGCCCACGTGCTGGGCGCAAACGGCCGAGGCCAGCAGGCCGTCGCCTTTCACCCGTTTCAAGGCGAGCATGTTCAGCCGGATGTAGGCCTCAATGGCCGCCGGCAATTGCTTTTTGCTCGGCACGAAGTTCGGCGGATCCACGACGACGATGTCGAACAGGTCTTTCGATAAGGCCAGCCAATCGAACACGTCGGCTTTTTCAAACGTCATGAGGCTTTGGAATTTGTTGGCTTCCGCGTTCAGCCTCGCGATCTCCAGCGCCGCTTCGGAGTCGTCCACCCCGACGGCGGAGGACGCGCCCGCTTTCGCGGCCCACAGGGAAAACCCGCCCGTGTGGCAGAAGAGATCCAACATCTTTTTGCCTGAGGCATGGGCGGCCACCGCCGCGCGGTTGCTCCTCTGGTCGAAGAAGAAGCCGGTCTTCTGGCCCTTCAAGAGGTCGGCGCCCACGCGCAGGCCGTTCGTCTCAAACCAATGAGGCGTGTCGATGGTCCCCTCCAAAACCTGCACGGACTCCTCCAAGTGCTCCAGCCGCCGCGGGGCCACGTCGTTGCGGAGGACCACCGCCTTCCACGGGAAAATTGTTTTCACCGCTTTCACGATCGTCGGAAGAAGCTTGTCGATGCCCGCGCTGTAGGCCTCGATGGCGCACACGTCGCCGTAGCGGTCGATCACGAGGCCGGGCAGGTCGTCGGATTCCCCGAACACCCAGCGATAGGCGGAGGAGTTGTCGGAATAAAGCGTTTTCCTCCAGTCCATCGCGCGGCGCAGGCGCCCTTCAAAAAACGCCTCGTCCACCTCCACGGGGTGCCGGTCCAGCACGCGCCCGGCGATGAGCGAGTGCGGGTTGTAATAACCGGTGCCCAAAAACTCCTCGCGCGCGGTGTAGAAATGGACCACGTCTCCCGCGGCCACGTTGGGCGGCACGGTTTGGATTTCGTTGGAGAACACCCACAAGTGCCCGCGGCGGATGCGCCGGTCCTCGTGAGGTTTCAAAATGATTTTTTCAGGGTTCAATCGATTCTCCTCGCTCGAATGGTTTCGGATAGCCAGCGGCTTGTTTCCTCTTTAACCGTCGGGTAGTTTTCCCGGGACAGGCGCACGATCTCCGTGTCCGACAGGCGCTTCAATTCGTCCGTGAACGGCTGGGCGTTGAGGCGGATGGTGGCCAGCACGGCGTGGCCCGGCGACTGAAGGCATTTCAGCAAAGTTTCACGGAAACGGTCCGAGAGGATTTCCATCGCGCCGATTTCGTCGATCACCAACAGGGCGCCTTCGGTTTCCAGCCCTTTTTCCAGCGTCTCCGCCACGAGTCGGTCCAATGTTTCAAGAGAAACGCCGTATTTGCCCACTTTGGCCGGGCTCTTCAAGCCCTTTTCGGCGAGGAGGCCCTCCCGCGGTTCCTCTCCCGGCCGGGCGAAGGTTTTCACTCGGAAACCACGCCGCTCGCCCCCCTCTCCGCAGCGCTGCGAGGACAGTCGGCGGCCCGAAGGGTCGAAGGCTTCTCCGCCCTCTCCGCAGTGCTGCGAGGACAGTCGGCGGCCCGGAGGGCCGAAAACCCCTCCGCCTTCTCGCATTTCTTCGGTGTAGAAACCGGCCACCCGGTCCCGGTAGGGCAGGGTCACTTCTTTGATGAGGGTGGTTTTCCCCACCCCCGGCGTGCCGGTGATGAAAAGGTTTTTGACCGCCATAGTTATTGAATCAGCGCAATCCCCAAATGGGGTGCATTTGGGGCGTCAGCCGCACGTCGGGAAGCCGGGCGCGGGCCCGTTCCAGCCAGTCGGCCAGTTTTTGGGGTGAGGGCGGCACGATGGGCGCGAGGCCGTCCGCGCCCTTCAATCGGGACGCCAAGGGCGATATCGCTGTGACCGGCTGAAGGACCACGGGTGGAACGGCGTCGGCGGATTCCGCGAGGTCCAGCGCCCGCTCCAGTTCCTCATCGGTGCTTTCCGACGTGAGGACGATCTTCACGAACGCCTTGGCTCCCGCCACGGCGAGGAACTCCGAATGCTCTTTCCAGAACGCTTGCCCGATGGCCGAGGGCAGTTTGATGTCCATGGCCACCACGTCGCATTCGTCGATCACGCGGCGCAGGAGGTCCGGGTGCGTCCCGCTGGTTTCAAGATACGTGCGGAGGCCTTCTCGGCGCAGGCGGGGGAGCAGGGCCTGGAGGAAAGCCGTTTGCATCAGCGGTTCGCCGCCGGTGAGGCTGGCCGACCGGTGCGGCCTTTGCCGCTGGAGCAGGCGGACTTCCCGAAGGAGCTCTTCCGTCGAAAAAACCGTGTGGGCCGCGCGAGCCAAACTGGCCGGCGTGTCGCAATAACTGCAGCGCCAGGGGCAGCCCGCCAGGCGGATGAAGATCTGTTTTTCTCCCAAGAAAATCCCCTCCCCTTGCAGGGACGAGAAGATTTCCGAGACGACGCCTTGGACCGCCCGAGCGTCAAGAGCCGGTTCGGCTAAACTTTTCATTTTCGCAGGTCCTTTGAAGACAACAGGGGGTCCGGCCGGCCCGCCGACTCGAAGCCCTTTTGACGAAGCTTGCAGGAATCGCACCGCCCGCA
>JACQPF010000156.1 GCA_016207625.1 Elusimicrobiota bacterium
ACCCTCCTGTGGATCTTCAGCGCCTCCACCGCTCTCGCGCGGGTGAACGGGCTGGAGCCTTGGTCTCCCGGCGTCGATTTTGAATTTTCCCGAACCGCTTGGACCCGCGAAGCCTTTCTTCGCACCGGGTCGGGCGCGGACGATTTCCTTGAAGGCGATCTGGCCGTCCGTTACGTGCCCAACCCGCGTTGGGAGCTGGAAGGAAAAGCCGGGTACATCGCTCTGGACCGGCTCCAACCGCCGGAAAATGCCTCCGGCGTGAACGATTTCGCCTTCGGCGCCAAATACAACCTGACTCCCAAATCCGGCCGCCGGAGCGCCAAGCTCATCGGGGAAGCGGGGCTGACTTTACCGACCGGCAATTCCCGGAGAGGTTTGGGGTCCGGCGGGTGGGGATTCTCCGGAGGACTGGGTCTCCGATATCCGGTCCAAGCCATGCACGCCTATTCCTATTTGGGCGCGGACCTGTTTTCAAAGGGGAACAAGACGCACATGGGGAATATTTTCCGCTACGTTTTCGGAACCGAATATCCTCTTCGCAAGAAGTTCTCCGTCACCATGGACGTCCGGGGGGCTTTGCACGGCAAAGACAAGATCCAAGGCGTGCGGTCCAAAAACGCCGTCCAGGAAATCTACTTCGCGCCCGGCGCGTTCTGGCAGCCCAAGAAAAATCTTTGGCGCCTTCAAAGCACGCTCCTCATCGGGCTTTCAGACGAATCATATGATGTCGGATGGATGGGCGGAGCCCAATTCTAGACATATGACCTCATCAACCTGCGACCTCCATACCCACACGGTTCTGTCCGACGGGACCCTCACGCCGGAACAGCTTGTTCAGGCGGCCAAAGAAGCCGGCTTGTCGGCCATCGCCGTCACAGACCACGATACGACCCAAGGTCTCGGCCCCGCCGAAGAGGAAGGACGCCGCCTGGGCGTGGAAATCCTCCCGGGAATCGAGATGTCCGCCAAAACAGTGTCCGCCAAAGGGGTGGAAACGGACATCCACATCCTCGGCTACCTCATCCGCCACCAAGACGCCCGATTTCAAGACGTCTTGACGATGCTGCGGCGAGAACGCGAAACCCGCACTCGTAAAATCCTTGAAAAGCTTGAGCGTTTGGGAATTCGGCTAACGATGAAAGATGTGGGGGCCGTCGCGGGCGGCAAGTACCTTGGCCGCCCCAGTGGCAGAGCCACTGGGACGGAGGGGGGGCCAGTGGCCCTTGGCCGCCCGCACATCGCCCGGGCCATGGTGCGGGCCGGTTACGTCAAAACCTTTGAGGACGCCTTTCAGAAATACCTGAGGGACGGCGGTCCGGCTTATGTGGAAAAGACCTACCTGTCACCGGCCGAGTGCATCCAAATGATCCGCCGCATCGACGGCGTGGCTGTGCTGGCCCACCCTCGCTTCGGCGGGCCTCGCGGGCAGAAAGGATGGGACGCCTTGGTCAAAGCCGGCCTGGACGGCATTGAAGCGTATCATTCCCAGCATTCCGCGCCCATGGCAAAAAGCTACGAGCGCCTGGCCTTGGAACACGGGCTCTTGGTCACGGGAGGATCCGATTTTCATTCCCACGAGAACGATTTCACAGGGAAATTGGGAGACGTTCGAATGCCCTACTCCGTGATTGAGGCCATGCGTTCCCGGAAGGCCAGCCGCAGCGGACAGGACTTTACCCTCCATCCGTGAGGGGACCGCCATGCGCCTCGACCTTCCCGTCACGAAAGCCTACCGGTTGATCAATCACGGTCCCTGCTGCCTCATCGCCACCGGCGACGGAGAGCGCCGGAACCTGGCGCCGATCAACTGGACGATGCCGATCCAAGACGAGCCGCCCCTCGTCCTCATGGCGGTGGAGAAGGGGGTCTACACCGACGACCTCTTGCAAGCCAACGGGGAATTCGTCGTCAACGTGGTGGGGGGGGAATGGGTTCGACAGATCCTCTTTTGCGGCCAGAACTCGGGCCGCAAGATGGACAAATTGACCGCGGCCGGATTCACCCCCTTGCCGTCGAAAACCGTGAAGCCCCCGCACCTTATGGAAACGATCGGCCACATGGAATGCCGGGTCGTCAACATCCACGCCTACGAGGGGATTCATCTGTACGTGGGTCAGGTGTTGTACGCCGAAGTGGAGAGCGAGTTTTTCGACGGCGAGTATCTGCGCGTCGAAGCGGCCCGGACGCCTCACCACATCGGCGGCGGCCGCTTCGCCGTGACGGAAAAGCTCGCGTAAAACCCCTTGACACCCACCCCAAAATGCCTTTAAATATATCGTTTTCATGAGCCAGCACAAGACCCCTCTTTTCGACACCGTGTTCAACCACGCGAAAAACCGCGTGGTGTCTTTCCACACGCCCGGCCACAAGAACGGACGGGGCGTCGACAAACGCCTGCGGTCCTTCACCGGGCGCAATATGTATTTCATGGACGTCACCGTCTTCCCCGAAGTGGACTCCCTGCACGACCCGCAAGGACCCATCAAGAAGGCCCAGCAGTTGATGGCCCGGGCCTACGGGGTGGAGCATTCGTTCTTCCTGGTGAACGGGTCCTCCGTCGGGAACATGATCATGCTCATGTCCGCCTGCCAGCCCGGGGACTCGGTCATCATCTCCCGCAACGCCCACAAATCCGCCATGTCCGGGATCATCCTGTCCGGCGTCTGGCCCATCTGGGTCCAGCCCAAAGTGGACCAGAACCTCGACATCCTTTTTGACTCGAGCCCCACGCAGATCGAAGAGGCCCTGCGCAAATACCCGGAGGCCAAAGCGGTGTTCGTCACCAGCCCCACCTACACCGGCGTGACAACGGACTTGGTGAAGATCGCCGAGATCTGCCACTCCCGGGGGAAGGTGCTCCTCGTCGACGAAGCCCACGGCCCGCACCTCAAGTTCCACAAGGACCTGCCCGTGTCCGCGGTGGAAGCCGGGGCGGACATGTGCGTGCAGTCCACGCACAAGATCCTCTCCGCGCTCTCGCAGGGATCCGTCGTGCACTTTCAGTCGGACCTGGTGGACCTCACGCGGCTGAGGCGGATGGTGTCGCTCCTGCAGACCACCAGCCCCAACTACATCATCCTGGCCAGCATGGACCTGGCCCGGCGGCAGGCCGTCCTCCATGGGGAATCGATGCTGGGCCGCGTGATCCGTTGCGGCGAAAAGGGCCGGAAGCGCATCAACGCGCTCAAGAATTTTTTTTGCTTCACGCGCAAAGACATCGCCGACCGCGGCTACGACCTGGACGTCACTAAGCTGACCATCAACGTCACCAAGACCGGCCTTTCCGGCTACGAGGTGGAGGACATCCTGACGAAGGAGTACAAGATCCAGGTGGACGCCGCGGACCTCTTCAATTTGATCGCCATCATGGGCATCGGTTCCGACAAATCGGACGTGGACAAGCTCGTGTCCGCCCTCGAGGAAATCGACGAGAAATATCGCGGCGCCGCGCAGAACTGGGTCCTGCAGATCCCCGAGTTGACGACGGAGATGGTCATGGTCCCCCGGGACGTGTCCCTGCTCTACACGTCCAAGCGCGTCCCCTTGCGAAAGGCCGTGGGGCACATCTCCGCACAGACCCTGACGCCCTATCCGCCGGGCATCCCCGTGCTGATCCCCGGGGAACGGATCACACAGGAGATCGTGGAGTATTTGGAGGATTTAACGGAAAAAGACATCCGTGTGGTGGGTCAAGAAGGGGAAGCTCTCCGCACGATCAAAGTCGTCACGGTACGTTAAAGTTATCGTCCAGAAACAGCCTCCGCAAAAAGGTTGCTTTCTGCCCAGAAACTCTGTAACCTTATAGAAGATTCCGGAATCAATAAAAGGAGATGATCCCCATGTCCAACGCCAAAGCCACGGCTAAGAAAAACGGCAAGGCCTCAGCAAAATCGGAGCCGAAAAACGCCGGAACGCATTTTTATGAAAAACACCTTTCCGAAATGCGGGATGACATCCTGAAGATGGTGCATCGCAAAAAAGAGACCGAGCTTTCCGATTTAGAGGTGGGGGACGAGGCGGACGCCGCCACCCAATCTTCCGAAAGGGAGCTCCTCTTTGAGCTGTCCGACAGCGAGCGGCAACGGTTGGACGCCATCGAGGCCGCGCTGCGCAAGATCGATCAAGGGCGGTTCGGCACCTGCGAGTCTTGCCAGAAGAAGATCGCTCAGCCCAGGCTCAAAGCCATGCCGCACGCTCGTTATTGCATCAATTGCCAGGCGCGTTTCGAGACCCCCCGTTATTGAATGGAATTCAAAGTCGATCGAACGATCGATGCGAGAGGCCTGCTCTGTCCCATGCCGACGGTGAAGGCCTCGTTTGCTTTGGAAAAAATGTCTTCCGGGCAAACCCTGGAGCTTTTGGCGGATGATCCCGTCACCAAGAGGGACCTCCCCGGCTGGTGCCGGGACGTCGGGCATGAACTCCTCTCAATCGTTGAAGAAGGTGAAGCCTTCAGGCTCTTTATTCGGAGAGGACCGCGAAACCCCTTATGACCCGATTCGTTTTGCAAGACAAAATCAAAACCGATGTCCCTCTCGCGGTGGTGGTGTTTGAAGAGGAAAAAAACCTCCGCTGGAGCCGGCGCGCCAAAGATTTTCCCCAAGGGGTTCTGAAGATCGCCCAGGAGGATGGATTTTTGGGGAAGACCGACGAGACCTTCATCGTCCGCGCTCCTCAAGGCGACCCCGCTGAGCGCGTACTTTTGCTTTCCGGCGGGAAAGCTTCCGAAGCCGATCTCCAGTCCATCCGCAAACTTTCCGCCCTGGCCGCCAAACACGCGGCCGACGCGAAATGGCCCGCATATGGTTTCCTGGTCCCCGGGGAGTTCGCCCTGGCCGATGAAGTGCAAGCGGCCGTCGAGGGTTTTTCCCTGGGAACCTACAAATTCGAAAAGCATAAGAGCCAAGCCCCCGCCGAACCGGTCCCTTCCGAAGTGCAGCTCATTGTTTCAGGGACACCCGATGACGCCTTAAAAACCGCCGCATTGAAGGGGGAGATCTTCTCCGACGCGGTCTCCTTCGCTCGGGACCTCATCAACGAGCCGCCCAGCCAAAAGG
>JACQPF010000157.1 GCA_016207625.1 Elusimicrobiota bacterium
CGGCCTTCCAGCCCTGCCGGTTGCTGCCGGTCCTTAGGGCAGTCTGCAGGTGCGCCCACATGGCGTCACCAATCACACCGGCGGCGATCAAAACCCAGCCGATCCAGACGCTTTTAAGATAGGTCCCCACCGCGATAAAGACCTTGGACACAATGCGGTTGAATGTATAGTAATAGTCGATGACCTGGCCGAGCTTGGTCAGGTTGTCTCCGTCCGTGCCGGTGAGGTCGGTAGAGTTGGTGGTCGTGGCCTTGCTGGCGTCCCGGGTGTTTTTCTCGTCCGGGTTGCCGTAAGCGTCGTATTTGTGGTATGTCGGATTGCCGCCGGAATTGCTGATCATGCTCCGGTCGCCGCTCCCCGTGGAGTTATAGGCAAAGTTCCCCGCGGCGTGGCTGTCCCAGGCGTCCGATCCGAACAGTCCGTTCACCGAGCCGGTCCAGCCGGCGGCCCAGGCGGACCAGTTGGCGTTCACTTGGCCGCCCAAGGGGGACCCTTCCAGCCGGCCGTCGTCCCCATCGTCGTCATGCCGCACCGAGAGCGTGGTCCGGGATGAGCTCTGGCTGGTGTCCTTGAGCCCCTTGCCCTCGTAGGTGAGCGGCTTCTCGCTGGAGGTGCCCTGGGTGCGGTTAGCATCGGACCGCCAGAAACGCGCGTTCACAAGCCCCGCCCGGCCTTGGCCGTCGAAGTTGAGCTGCTCGGTTTCCGTGACGGTGGCCATGCGCGCGGTTTGGACGGTGTCGCCTTTGTATTTGTCCCGCAGGGCGCCTTTGTAATATTGGTAGTCCCATGACTGGGGCGCCACGGTCAGGGTAACGCTCCGCGTTTGGCGGCCGGCGTAGTCGTAGGTGATGTCGCCTTCCATGGACTTGAGGTCGATGCCCAAAGCGTCCATCCAGTCCACCACAACCAATTTTCCTTCCGCATCTTGCCCGTAGTATGTATTGTCGGCGCCGGCCGTCTTGCCAGCGCTCACCATTTGGCCTTTCAAGCGGTCGGTGCCGCCGTAGTAAGCGTAGGTAGTGGACATTTGCGCGTCGGTAACGTCGCGCCAGCCCGTGTCCAGCCCGGGGATGTTGCCGCCGCCCCGCGACGCCCAGGAGCGGGTTTCGGAGCGGGAGGTGAGGCGACCCAAGTCATAGGTCGCGGAGGTGACGTTCGATGTGATGGTGGTTTTTGTCTGGTAATCGGTGAAAAAACTGTGCAGACGATCGGCAAAGGTCTGGGCCAGGGCGGAGGCATCCGCTGTTTTGGCGGGGTCCGCGAAATTGCCGGACAGCATCTTCGTCAGCACGGCCCCCAAGGTGGCTTGGCCCAAAGGTGCCCCGCCGGTGTAGCCGTAGCCGGAAAGACTCTTTCCTAAAATCTTATCGTAAACGGCCGCCAGGTTCTGGGGCTTCTGCACAGAGAATATGTTTTCCCGGATGTAACGGTCGAAGGTGCCATTGCCGAGGGCATCGTCGTTGTAGAGGTCGCTGAGGGTGGTGTCGGGCGCCACGGCCACCAACGATTGCACAAGAGTGTCCAGTTCCGTGGTTTCCGTGGCGTTCAGGGTCCGGCCCAGGCGGGCTTCCCACCGGCCCTGAAGCGCCGGTTTGAGGATGTTGGTGAGGACTTGTCGATAGGTCAGTGCCTCCATCCCCGCTTGAGCATCGACCACTTGGTTGACCGTGAGAGAGACCACCCGGTTTTCATCGTTGGCCCCGCCGGCGATCTGATATCCCTCCATGCCCGCCTTAAAAAGCGTCGTGAGGGCTTCCGCCAAGGTCAGACTGGTGGCGAGCAGGCCGGTGAGGCTTTCCTTGCCGGTGGCCAAGTCCGCCATGAGGGCCTGGACAGCTGCGGGCGCCCAGGAGCGTTTGTCCGCGGGAAGGGCCGACTCCACGGCCCGGGTCAGGAGCGTTTCCAGATGCTGGTAGAGGGTGGTGCCGGCCAGGGAGGTTTTTTCCGCGTCGGTCAGGTCCGATCCGGTCAGGAGGTTGAAGAAGCCTTCCAGGGTCCAGTCCGCCAGAGGTACGCCCCGGAAAACGGCGGCTTTAAGGTTGTCCGCGCTGATCGGGAGGACTTTCAGGGTGTCGCTGCCCGTGAAGTTGATGGATTCGTTTTGTTTCCAGGCTTTGGCCTGGCCGGCGTCGTCATAGGAGGTGCTTTCCCGGGTGGTGATGGTTTCCCGGTCCGGCGCGGAGTTGACCCGCTGGACTTCCTGGTAGCCCTTCGCTTGGCCGTTGGAAAGGTAGCTCATGCCGTCGCGTACGATCGTCATGACCCGGTCGGGCGCTTCGGTGGCGCCGGAGATGACGGTGGTGGTCCGGGTGGCTTGGCCGAGAACGTTGAAGGAGTTCACGCGGAAATCCGTGTTGGACGCGCTGAAGAGCCGCATGCCGCCCAACTCCGGCCGGGCGTCGGAGGTTCGCTCCTCGGTCCGGGCGACGCTGTGGACGAGGAGCCCCGCGCGGTCGTATTCCATGAGCTGCATGTCTTCCGTGATGTCCTTGCCGAATTCCGCGCGGGTCCGCGTTTGGGCCACGGCCTGGCCCAGGCCATTGTAGCGTGTGGAGAGGATGTTCACGGCGTAGGAGCGCGTCACGGCCTTGACGGCACCGCCCGAGTCCACCACCCGCTCCACCACCGAAGAGTTCGATTGGGCAAGGCGGCCGTTCTCATAGGTTTGGCCGCTCACTGTTTCCACGATTTCTTTTTTGTCCTGCGTGGAAGAGTCCAGGTCCTCTGTCGTGGTGCGGGTGAGACGTTGGGGGCGGCCGCCGGCGTCATACACCATATTCTCGGACTTCACCTCGAAAGAGCGGTCCAGGCCGGTGGCGGTCTCCGTGTAAGCGAGGTCGGAGAAGGTGAGCTGGCCCAGGGCATTGTAAACGTTGGCGTTCCGGGTATTCTCAGTGAGTGTCTTAGCGTCCGCGACCGTGCGCTGGTAGGTCAACACACGGCCGGCCGCATCGAAGGTATCGTTCGTTGTGTCGATGATCTGCACCTTCGAGAGGGCGGCACCGTTGTCGGAAACGCTTTTCTCCGTCACTTCTAGGCGGCTCTTGAGCAGCCAGCCCAGGGCGTTGTATTGCAGGGCGTCTTTGTCGTCGTTCGGGTCGGCGTCCGAGGCCTTTTCGACCACGGCCTTGTTGTCCTCGGTCGTGGTGCGCGTGTAAGACTTCAACAGCCCCCGGTCGTTGTAGGCCATGTCCTTTGTGGCGGCCTCGATGGCGTGTTCGCGGATGAAGGCCACATCGCTCAGGCGCCCGAGGTAGGTCGTGACTACGGAGAAAGAAATCCGGTCGTCCGTCCCGAACACGGAGGAGGTTTCGGTTTCGAAGGTGTTGTTGAGCACAGAAGCGCCGTCCGCGCCGGTCTCGGTCATCAGACTCCGCTGGCTGGTCCCGCGGCCGTAGCCGTCGTAACC
>JACQPF010000162.1 GCA_016207625.1 Elusimicrobiota bacterium
CACCTCCCACCCGCCCTCGGTCCGGGTGGTCCTGATGACGGCGCCTTGTTTGTTTTGCGTCGCCATGAACGCCAGGGCCGCTTCATTGGCTTCCTGGATTTTCACCGTGATCCTCCTCAGTGCCTTCTTCAACGGCGCCCCTGGCCGTGTTCAGCCTTTCACGGATTTCCGCCTCCCGCTTCACGTAATCCGCTTCGGTGATTTCATCCATCTCGAACAGGAGCTGGATCTCCAGGAGTTTTTGCTGGAGGTAATTCTCATCGTTCAACTCCCGGTCCGCCATTTCGTAGACCTTCCTGAAAACGCCGGCCAGCCCGCGGAAGGGGAGCCCCAACAAGTCATCGACGATCAGCATGTTTCACTCCAAGTTGATGCTTAACGAAACGAAAGAAAACGGGGGAAGGTCCACCACAAATTTGAACTTCACCAATTCCCCGTACTGGGCCGACAATCCTTCCATCCGCTTCTCAAAAACGGCTTCCCGGCCCCGCTCCACCAGGAAAGAGGCGTTCAAGATCATGCGTTCGCCCAGGAGCCTGTCCGACAAGCGGTGATCCACGGACAGCCCTTCCAAAGCTCCAACGATTTCCCCGCGGGCCTGTCCCTTTTCTTCCTCCAAGAGCGCCTCCACGGTCCGGCCGATCTCGATCAGCAGGGATTGGGCGCCCCGTCCGGACAAACCGGCCGCGCTGTCTTTCTGCCTTTGAATCCTTCCATTCTGCTGGATTTTTTCATAGACCAGGCGCGGGTGGAAGACGGCCTTCACGCCCAACTCCACCTTGCCCTCCATCCGGTCCAGAAGCGGACGGAACCGGTCATATTCCCGCTCCATTACGGACAGCACTTTGTCCCGGCTCTCGGCGATGGTGCAGAACCGCACAGGCAGCACGGGCCCGCGCCGGAACACCGCCTCCACGGCCCGCTCGTGGGCCAGGGTGTTTTCCGCGCAGACGGGGTATTTCCGGACTTGAGACTCGCTCACCACGGCCGCGATGTCCTTATGGGCCACGACGGACAGAGAGGGCCGCCCCTCTCCCACTCCCACGGCGTCCAGACCCGCCGCCTCCAAATCTCCTCGAGTGATGCAGTAGATATATTCGCCCATGGGATCAGTCCGAGTGCAGCGTGAGGCTCACGAAGTTATACGGCGGCACCGGCCCCACGCGGAGGAACCGAATTCGGCCCCCGTGCTCCGCGTCCAACCGGTCCAACTCGCCGTCGAAAACCCTTTCCTTCTCCCGGTCCAACAGGAAGGCGGCGTTCAGGATCATCTTGTCCCCGATGGTGGGGTTCAAACGGTATTCCACGGAGACCCGTTTCAGCTCTTTTAGAAGTCGGTCCGTCTCCGTTTCTTTTTTCACGTCCAGGGCGGATTGGATCATTTGGCCGATGGAGATCTTCTGGGTGTAGGTCTGCGAACCGGGCTTCTCGAGGATCTCTTGCTTCAGGTCCCGGATGGCCTGGTCTTCGTCCACCACCTCTTGGAACACCCGGTTCATGTCCTTCCACACCGCTTTCACGCCCAACTCCACGCGGCCTTCGAGGCGATGAAGCATTTGTTTGAGCTGGGCGTACTCCCGCTCCAGAAGCCGGCGTATCCCCTCCGCGTTGGCCGCCACCGTGCCGAATTTGATGGGCAGGACCGTGTGCCGCTCCATGATGGCCTCCAGCGTTTTCTGATGGTTCATGAGGTTCTCCCGGTTCACGGCCAATTGGAAGGCGGGGGAGTTGCTGATGACCGCGCTCAGGTCCTTGTAGGCCACGGTGTGCACCTCGTCCCCGCGCCCGCCGATGCCGATGGGGCCGAAGTTGCTCTCTCCATTGGTCTGGATGATGCCGTAGATATATTTGCCCATTTCACGCATTTTGGACCTGCCTCTCTTGATGGTCCACCGATACCAGAACGGTCTTTCCCACTTCCGACGGGCCGAAACCCTTCCGGCCGTCACGGCAATAGCGGTCCAAAAGGTCCCGGGCTTCGGTCAATCTTGGAAAGAAGCCATCGCCGCCAACATCGCCCGCGCTCGCGCGGTCCGGGTGATATTGCCCGGCCAGGCGGCGGTAGGCCTGCTTGATTTCTTCAGGATCCGCCGATTCCCCCAGGCCCAGGAGCCGCCGGGCCGCGTCCACGTCCTCATACTGAAACCCTTGCACCTCCACGAGCGCGAAACTGTAGGGCGGAAGGGGTCCCACCAGGCGAAAATTGATTTGGTTGTTGTAATCCCCGTCCGCCCGGAGCAATGTCTCCTCGAAAGCGCTGAGTTGACTCCGTTCCACCAGGAACGCCCGATTGAAGATCATGGAATCGTCCAACACGGCGTGCTCCTCAAACGCGAGGGCCAGGGATTTGAAAGGCTCCAGGATTTCTTTCGTCTGCTCTTTCCAAAAGTTTTCGAGATGAGTCTTCACATTCCGGCCGATCCGTCGCAAAGCCTCCGGGCGGTCCGCCTCCGCCAAGGCCGCCAGGCCGGCTTTTTCCTGTTGGATATCCGCCTCTTGGGAAATCTTCTGAAATACCGTCGCCAGGTTCCGCCAGACCGCCACCAGGTTCAGTTCCACTTTGCTTTCCATGGCCTCCAAAGCTTGGGACAGCGCGCCCTCTCCGGCCTCCAGGAGCGACAGGACCTCTTCCTGGTTCCGGACCACGGTGGGGAACTTCACGGGCAAGACGGTATGACGCTCCAGGATTTTCTCCAAGACGGTCTGGTGGGCCATGAGGTGGGGGACGACCTCCTCTTTTTTCATGGAGCGGTAATCCCGGGACCGGCATGCGCCGGCAAAAACGGACAGGACTCCATGGCGGACCGCGAAGACCTGTCCTGCGTCCAAGCCGGTCAGGGCCGAAAGGGGATCGGGGTCCCCGCGGACCACGCCATAGAGATGAAGGGGATGCGTTCCCTCTTGGGGAGGATGGGACTGGTTCATCGGTTTTTCCTCCCTCTTTCAATAAAAGACTGGGACTTTTTTTGATTTCTTTTCGGATGAAGCGATCGGTTTATCCGCTTGGAGAAGCCCCGCCATCGCTTTCTCGATCTCCGCGAGGCGCCGGGAGA
>JACQPF010000146.1 GCA_016207625.1 Elusimicrobiota bacterium
ATGCGGACCTCATGAGCGCAAGCACGTCGAGCGCGAGCACGATGAGGTACGTAAACTTCAATGGCTGGCGCGTCATCCAAATCCCGCTGAACATCGCCGCGGCGGATGAGGTCAGCTTCCAGGCCATCAAACAGGTGCGGATCACGCTGTCGGGAGAGGCCAACGCCGCGCCTCGCGAAGGCCGCGTGCGCGTCGGCAAGATCTCTTTCGTCGGCAACCTCTGGGAAAAACCGACGACGGCCGGGGGCAGCAGCCTGACCGTTTCCGCGATCAACAACATCGACAACCCGAACTATACGTCTCTCCTCGGTCATTCGGTCTATTCCGACCTTTATGAGGACCAATCGGGGAGCCGCGTGAGGGAGCAGGCGTTGGCCCTGAACTACAGCATGCCCGATAAGTCCACCGTGACCACCCGGACCGTCTATCCCACGCCGCGGGATTTCTCAAAACATAAGGCGCTGCGGTTCTTCGTTCGGGCGTCCACCTCGGCGGTGTCCGGTGAAACGTTTTTCATGCAATTGGGTTCGGAGAGCGATTATTTCGAATACGCGGTCGACATCACCGAGCGCTACCGGGACACATGGGTTTTGGAGGAGATCGTCCTTGAGGACAAGAACAAGGACGGGACACCGGACCAGCTTTTGCCGTTGAACCCCAGCGCGCGCAAGAACATCGTCGGCAGTCCCAAGCTCACCAGCGTGGGGCAGATCAAAATCGGGGTCCGGAACGCGACGGGCAACACCGTCCAAAGCGAGCTGTGGGTCAATGAAATCCATCTGTCGGGCTCGCGCCTCAAAGTGGGCGAAGCCCGGCGCGTTTCCGCGGATTTCAGCTGGGACCGCTGGGGAAGCTTCGGCGGCAAGTTCCGCGAAGTGGACCGGAACTTCCAGACCTTGACCTCCGCCATCACCAACCAAGACAAGACGGAGGAGTCCGGCTACTTGAACTTCACCCGCTTGCGGTTCCTTCCCCTCAGCGTCAGCGGCAGCCAAAGCGAGACGGTGACACCGGCGGCCGTCCGGACGGGAGAATCGGGGCTTGTGTCCGTGCTGGAGGAAGGCCGGGTCCTCACCCAGCAAGGGAGCGGGAAAGGTTCACTCGTCCTCCCCTATTACCTGCCGCAAATCGGTTTCGGGTACGACAAGACCATCACGGATTCCAACCTGCTCCGCCGCATCGACAACAGGGACACCTATTCCGGCAGCTTGAATTACGCCACTCCCTGGAAGCTGGATATCTTGCCGACGCGGTTTTTCACTCTGCGCCCGCTCCCCGAGAGCTGGTCGGCGACCTACCGGCGGACCAACTATTTCCTGTCCTTCTATCCCGAGAAAAAGCAGGAAGAGCTCTCCGTCTCCACGGCGACGGCCGAGTCGAAACGGAACATCGTTTTCACCAACGTTCGGACCCTCGAATATACCGACGACTGGTCGGGCCGTTTGACGTTTGCTCCCTGGACGGGACTGAACTTCAGCCCCAACTACTCCTTCAAGAAAGTCTGGGAGGAGCGCCGCTACACGGAAGGGGATTTGGCGATCGCTCCCGAATTGCGCGCCAGCCGGATCTACGACAAACAGAGGGCGCAGTCCTATGGATTGACGGCGTCCTGGCGGGTCCTCCGTTGGCTGGAACCGAGGCTGAACTACTCCATCTCCGGGACCGAGACCAACGTGCTGCCCACCGTGTCCACGCCGACGGCTTTCAATTTTAAATCGCTTGACCGAAGCGCGGATGGGGAAGGGTCCTGGTCCTTCAGCGCGAGGGAACTGCTGCCGAATTTCCGGCCCACCCAATCTTTCAACCTCAACAACAGCTTCCGGATCGAAAACGGAGACACCTATGAGAACGTTGAAAACGAATTCGAGGATTGGCGGAAGGTGGAGGTCCTCCAGCTCCGGAAAATTCCCCGGAAGAACGGCCGGAGGATGTACGGGCTCCTCGGCCCTCTCTTACCCAAAAACGCCACAGCCCGGCGAAAGCAGGTCACGGCGCGCAACACGTTCCGCTCCAGCGGCAGTTGGAGCCCTCTGGATTGGCTCCGCACGCCGAGATGGATTTCTCCCATCAAGACCTTCAACTTCACGGCCACGGTCACCAATACGGACGAGCATTCTGAAACCACCGAAACGGTCCGGGACGCCACCACCATCATCTGGCCGGATTTCATTTTTTCCCTGCGCGAGACCGAGAAGCTCTTCTGGCTGCACCGCTGGATGGGGAACTCACAGGTGAACCTGCGAACCAACCGAAAAAAGACCGAGGACTTCAACACCGAGTTCTCTGAAAACAAGAGCTTGAGCAGCGATTACCGCTTCACTCTGTGGAGCCGTTTTGACTTCTTCCTTACCTACGCGCGCTCCAGCAGCCTGGCCATCGACCTTCGGACCCAACTTTTGAAATCCATCGGGGACGAGAACAGCCATTCCTATCAAGTGGGCATGAAGTTCGGCCCGTGGCGGTTCACGCCCAGCGCCGCCTTCCGAACCACGGACGGGAAGGACGGCACCGGCAAGACCACTCAAGACTTGAGGACGAACACCTATTCCCTCAAGACGCGCTTGGACAAGGCCTATCCGGAAGGCTTCCGCATTCCCTTCACCAAGAAAGTGTTCGGGAACGTGAACCGCCTCATCATGGATTCGAACCTCACTTACGAGCACAAGAAGTCCTCCCTCAACTTTGAGCGGGACAATACGGACACCTACTCCCTCGACTTGACGGGGGAATACGAAATCTCCCGGAACTTCCGGCTCTCCTTCGGCGGCGGAGGGTCAATGCTCAAAAACCGCGGCAAGAAAGAAGACGGGTATATTTCCTACAACATCAATAGCAGCCTGGTGATACAATTCTAACGGAGTCGTCGGTCCTCTGGAC
>JACQPF010000158.1 GCA_016207625.1 Elusimicrobiota bacterium
GATCCGGACATCATCTTGTGCCGGTCCGACCGGTCGCTGGGCGAGGAGCTGCGCGGTAAAATTTCTCTCTTTTGCAACGTTCCTCTCGAAGCGGTGATCGAGGCCACGGACGTGAGCACCATCTACGAGGTGCCCCTCATGTTCGAGCGGCAAGGGTTGGATGAGCTGGTGCTGATGATGCTCCGCCAGAGGAGCCCGCGGAAGGACCTGTCCTCCTGGCGGGCCATGGTGGAAAAGGTCCGGAACCCCCGGCACCAGGTGACGATCGCCGTGGCGGGGAAATACGTGGAGCTGAAAGACGCATACAAGTCCATCGGAGAGGCGCTCTTGCACGGAGGGTTGGCCAACGACGCCCGCGTCACCGTCAAGTATCTGGACGTGGAGGACAAGCATTTGGAAACCGCGTTGGCGGAGGCGGACGGGATCCTCGTGCCGGGCGGCTTCGGGGACCGGGGCGTGGAAGGGAAGATCTCCGTCACCCGGTTCGCCCGCGAGAAGAAAATTCCTTTTTTCGGGATCTGCCTCGGGATGCAGTGCGCGGTCATCGACTTCGCGCGGAACGTCCTGGGCCATGCCAACGCCCATTCGACGGAG
Source organism: Elusimicrobiota bacterium (assembly GCA_016207625.1). Classification (GTDB taxonomy): domain Bacteria; phylum Elusimicrobiota; class Elusimicrobia; order FEN-1173; family FEN-1173; genus JACQPF01. Next base: position 595 of record JACQPF010000158.1, read on the forward strand.
TTCGCTCCGAAGACGTCCCATCCCGTGATCTGCCTGATGGAGGACCAAAAGTCCGTGACCCAAAAGGGCGGGACCATGCGCCTCGGCGTTTACCCGTGCCGCTTGAGGCATGATTCTCTGGCCTACCAGGCCTACCGCCGCGACACGATCCTGGAGCGCCACCGGCACCGCTATGAGCTCAACAACCGATATCGAAAACCGCTGGAGAAAGCGGGCCTTCGCGTGGCGGGCGAATACGCCGCGTTGAAACTGGGGGAGATCGTCGAATTGAAGGACCATCCCTGGTTCGTGGCCGTCCAATTCCACCCCGAGCTGAAATCCCGTCCCCTGCATCCCCATCCCCTCTTCCGGGATTTCGTCAGCGCCGCGCTACAGAAACGGTTGGCGCACCTCAGGCCTTAGCATCCAAAACACCTCGTAACACACGTCTTTTGTCGTTTTGAGAGACGTGTCCCGCCTCATTCCGTTCTGATAGAAAGATCAGATCAATTCTGACAAAAGAATCATCTTTGTCCGATTCCGCCCCTGACCGTCGAAAAGCTTAAATATACCTACAGCTCAAACGAGCCTCTCAAATGCCTATCCCAAGCAAAGGAAGGGAACGTCAACACATATTGGAGTTGGTCGAAGAGCATGGGCGCGACAAGCGCCGGATGCTCCAAAACCTGGGCGTTCCCGAGTCGACTTATTACCGATGGAAGAAGCTCTTCAGAGACGGGGGAGCTTCGGCCTTGGAGGTTCGTCGGCCCATCGCGCAAAAGGCCTGGAATCGATTGACACAAAGCGAGGTCAACACCATCTTGGATATCGCCAAAGCCCATCCCGAGCTGTCGCCGAGACTATTGGCTGTGAAGATCACGGACGAACAGGACTTCAGCGTCTCGGAATCGAAAGTCTATCACGTGCTGAAATCGCACGGGCTGATGGCGCCGCGCCCCCTGGCCGGCGAATTGCCCGCGCCGAGGGACCTCCCTGCAAAAGCGGCCGGTCCCGACGAGATTTGGCAGATGGACGCCGTCACGTTTTTCGTGGTGAATTGGGGCTACTATAAGCTGTTCTCCATCCTGGATGACTTCTCGCGGAAGGTCATGGCGTGGAAGCTCCTGCCGGACGGCACGGCCGGGGCGGTCCGCCAAACGGTCGAGGCGGCCTTGAAGACCGCCGGGCTTGAGAGCGCGTCCAAGGCGAAACCAAAGCTCTTATCGGAGGCCGGAACCTCCTACATGGCGGGGATCCTCGCCACCTGCCTCGTTGCCCACAACATCCGCCCCATCTTTGCAAGGCCCTACCATCCTCAAGCCCGGACGAAGACGGACCGCGAGAACAGAAGCGGGGGCGATGGGGGCTGCCTGCTGGTCTATTGCTCCCCCTATGAGCTGCACAAGACGGTCAGCGAAACCGTCGAACGATACAACGGCATCCTTCAAGAATCCTTGAAAAACGTCAGCCCGAATGATGTCCATTCCGGGAAGCAAAACGAAATCCTGAAACGGCGAGAGGAAAAAAAACGCTGGACCCTGGCCAAGAGGAAGCAGGCCAACCTGGCGTTTTCGTCCATCCGGTGAGCGAATGGAGGGTCAGCGGACCGGACGGTCCTTTTCTCTAATGAGGTCAAAAGACACAAAGGTTTTCACGTTTTTGGAAAAACAACCTCGGCATGTCTTTCAAAGAGAGGGGAAAATGGCGACACATCTATGACAATTCATTGGCTGCGGCGCGAGCGGACGTCATCTTCGGATCGTCAACCTCCCGGGTCTCAGGCCTCGTCTTTGCGGAAACCATTTGCAGGCGAAACGGATTCCATCCGGCCGCCAAAGGACGCCGTCCCCCGTTTCGGGATCTTCGTTTCCTTCGCGCGGAGCGCCCCGAAGATCATTCCCGTTCTCGTTTGGGTTCTCTGGGGGGGCCTGCCCGTCCGCTCTTGGGCGGAATTCACGGATGAGACCTGGGGGGCCAGGCCGCTCGCGCTGGGAGGGGCCTACATCGGAATGGCGGGGGACGGCTACTCCCCCTTCATCAACCCGGCCGGGATCGCTTTCGCGGAACGGCGGGAAACCACTTTCTCGTTCGGAAAGCCGAGGGTTCGGTCGGGGGGAAAGAGCCGGACCCAGGAGTCGTTCTCCTTCGTGGATTCCAGCTCCGGGACCTCCGGGAACTTCGGGTTTTGGTGGCTGCACTCCTCCACGGCGAGCGTGAACCGGGAAAACACTCTGGCCTTCAGCGTCGCGCGGTCCATTTACCAGCTCCCGAACGGAGCCGAAACCGCTTGGGGAGCCAGCGTGAAATACCTCAGCAACTTGGCCCTCAGCGGGACCCGCACCGATCAATCCGCGCTCAGCGCCGAGGTGGGGCTCATGCTTGACGCGACGGACAACTTGTCTCTCGGCCTGGCCGTCCGGGACATCCTAAGGCCGCATGTCGGCATCCGCACCCGGCAGAAGATCCCCGTCAAGTTCGGAGCGGGCGGGGCGTTGTGGCTGGGCGAGGAGACGCTCGCGGCGCTGGACATCGTGAAAAACCAAGAGGACAGCGACGTCGACGTGCGGGCCGGAGTGGAGTTCTGGCAACTGGACCCCTTGGCGATCCGGATCGGAAGCAATTCGGACCAGATGACCTACGGGCTGGCTTTGATGGGCGGCCCTTGGTCCGGCTTGCAAGTGGGGGTTGAATACACCTACGTGGATCCTTTTCGATCCGACCGGGACGACAGCCTCCATTTGGCCTCCCTGCGGATCCGGTTCGGTGGCGGGGACCGCTCGACGGCCGCCGTCGGATCCAAAAGCGAGTATGTGGCCAAGAAGCAATTCCGGTCCGAAAAAGAGAAGGAGACGCCGGCTTTCATCAAGAGCCTGACCGCCTTGGAGGAAAGGGATTCCCTCGTGTTCGGCCCGGGGGACGTTCTGGAGCTGCACGTCCAAGGGCATCCGGAGCTGGACATCTCCAGCGTCACCGTGGATTCCTGGGGCTTCATCCGCCTCCCGTACGTGGGGGAATTGGAAGTGCAAGGATACACCCGGGAGAAGATCGAGGCGTCGCTCACGAAGATCTACTCGGAATATTTCAAGGAGCCCCCCAAAGTCGACGTGATCATCCGCCAATACAACAGCCGCGTCGTCTACGTGCTCGGCCAGGTCCAGCTTCCGGGCCGGTACGTCCTGGAGAGGACGCTGACGCTCAGGGACGTGATCTTCCAGGCGGGGCTGCCCACGGAGCGGGCCGCGAATTGGCGGGCCTTCGTCGTGCGCCAGACGGAGAAGGGGCCGGTCTATATCCACATCAACTTGCACCGGGTCCTCTATCGCGCGAACCTGGAAAACAACATTGAACTTCAGCCGGGAGACGTCATTTACGTCCCCATGGGATATTTGGACAGCGTTTTCGTGTTCATCGGACGGGTGTTGAGCCCCATCTTCGGGGTTTCCAACAGCCTCGTCCGGCCGCTGGTGCCTTAGGCACAGTCGAGGAGAGAGGATCCATGGAAACCTATACGCCGAAAACCGCCCAGGAATACCTAGAGCTCTTCTTGAAAAGGAAGAAACTCTTTTTCGCGCTGTCCCTCAACGTCTTGTTGGCCGCGCTCTTGGTCTACCCGTTCCTCCCCCGTTTCTATGAGGCGGCCGCCCTCATTCAGGTGGGGGACGAGCGGGTCGCCAACCCGCACATGAAGGGGTTGACCGTTGAGCCCAAGTCGGAGGGGACGCTGAAGACCATCACGGCCGAAATCCTCAGTTTCCCGCATATGGCGGTCCTCGCGAAAGAGCTGGGGCGGATGGACGAGGGCACGAGCAAGATGAAGCAAGAAAAGATCGTGGCGGGTCTCCGGAGGCACATCAAGGTCACCGTGGTCTCGGAGAGCCTGATCCAGATCGCTTTCGAAGACAAGGAAGCGAAGAAAGCGCAGGCGGGCGCCAACGCCATCGCCGATTTCCTGGTGGACACGCACCGGAAGGCGCGGCAGGACCAGGCCCGGTCCGCGGTGAGCTTCATCGAGCAGCAACTTCGGATCTACAAGGAGAAGCTCAAGAACGCCGAGCAGACCTTCCTGTTGAACAAGGTGAGCTCCCAGTTGGAGGAGCTGACGAAGAAGCGGAACATGCTCTCCGAACAGATGAGCCAGACGGTCAAGACCGTGACCACCAGCGTCAACCGGCAGGGGAACCCGGCCGCTTCCCAGATCCGGAAGGAATTGGCCATGGCCGAAGCCCAGCTGAACCGGCTCCTGGTCGGAGCGAAGAAAGAGCATCCCATGGCCAAGGAGCTGCGGATCCGGATCGAGACGCTCCGGAGACAACTGAACCTGGAGCCGGAAGAGTTGGTCAGCAGCGAAACCAACACGACGAATCCGGAGTACCATGACCTGTCCAGGGAAGTGAAGGAACTGGACATGGAGATCGATTCCTTCAATAAGAAGCAGGACGAGCTGATGAGCGGGAAATTCGTGCCGAAGGGGATCTCCGAGCAGGACCTCCTGGCCATCGAGAGCGACAAACGCATCAACGAGGACGTCTACCAGTCCCTCCTCCGGAGGCTGGAGAGCGCCCACATCGCTCAACACCTTGATGAGATGGGGCAGGGGGGAAATTTCTTGGTCATCGATCCGGCGCGGATCCCTCTCCGTCCCGCGAAGCCCAATCCCCTGGTGGTCGCGGCGGCCAGCGTGTTCCTGGCGGCGTTCTCCGGCATCGGGGTGGTCCTCATCAAGGAGTACTTCGACAGTTCTTTCCGGGGGTACAGCGACGCGAAGGACTACTTGAAGCAGCCCGTCCTCGCCTGCGTCCCCACGCTGCTGGCGGTTCAAAACGGAAACGCCACCGTGCCGCTTCCCCCGGAGAAGCGGAACGGAAAAAATGGAAAAGAGATGGTGTACCTCGCCAGCGCCATCAAAGATTCGACGATCTCCCCTGAAATCGTGGCCTATCACGACCCCAATTCGGTGCCGGCCGAGCAATACCGCCTTTTCCGCACGCACTTCCTGTTCATCAATGAGAAAAGGCCGGTGAAAACACTGATGGTCACGAGCGCGTTGGAAGCCGAGGGGAAGACGACGACCTCCGTCAACGTCGCGGTGTCCATGGCCAATGAGCTGAGCGGCCAAGTACTCCTGATGGACTGCGATTTGCGCCGCGGCGGGGTCGGTAAGAAATTGGGGTGCGCGGCCGGCATCGGGCTCTCGAACTTCCTGGAGTCCTCCTGCCCGCTGGAGGCCATTTTAAAGCCGACGAAGATCGACGGCTTGACGGTGATCGGTGCCGGGCCGACCCCCACGGCGAGCCCCACGCGGCTCCTCAGCTCCGACCGGATGCGAAAGCTGATGGACGTCCTCCGGGCGAAGTACGACACCATCATCATCGACGCGCCGCCGGTGCTCCACCTGGCCGACGTTCCGGTCTTGACCCTGTATGCGGACGGGATCGTCATGGTGGTCCAGGTGGGCAAAACGCCGAGGGAGCTCGTGACGAACGCCCAAACGACCCTGGAGCAGGCGCATCGCGTCAACGTGCTCGGATACATCCTCACCCATGTGGACCATGTCATTCCGCCTTACATCCACCACTACCTGAAAGGGGGACGTTAACCACAATGTGCGGCATCATCGGTTACATCGGAGACAAAAGCGCGCCGGGCGTTCTCATGAACGGCCTGGCCAAGCTGGAGTACCGCGGGTACGATTCCGCGGGGCTGGTGGTGGTGAACGACAAGGGGCTGGATTTGCGCCGGAGCGTGGGCAAACTTTCCGCCTTGGAGTCCCTTTTGCAAAAGGAGCCCGTCCACGGCCGGCGGGGCATCGGGCACACGCGGTGGGCCACCCACGGGCGGCCGACGGAGGAAAACGCGCATCCGCACATGGATTGCGGGCGGCGGGTCGTGGTGGTCCACAACGGGATCATTGAAAATTACATCGCGCTGAAGGCCGACTTGATCGGCCGGGGGCATGCGTTCACCTCTCAGACGGACACGGAAGTGGTGGCCCATCTGATCGAGGAAGCCCTCCGGACCAGGGCGAAGAACGGGGCCTTGAGCGAGCGCGACTATGTGGACGCGGTCCGCGAGGCCGTCCTCCGGCTGCGGGGGGCCTACGCCCTCGGCGTCCTCTCCGCCGACTTCCCCGATGTGATCATCGGCGCGCGCAAGGAGTGCCCTCTCATCGTGGGGCTCGGCGAGGACGAATGCTTCCTGGCGTCGGACGTGACGGCCATCCTCCAAAGGACAAGGGACGCGGTTTTCTTGAACGACGGGGAAATGGCCGTTTTGAAGCGGGAGTCTCTCCAGATCGCTCAACTGGAATCCGGCGAGCCGGTGGAGAAGAAGGTCACGCACGTCGCCTGGGACCCCATTCAGGCCGAGAAGGCGGGCTACCGCCATTTCATGTTGAAGGAGATCCACGAGCAGCCGCGCACCATCGAGGACACGCTGCTCGGCCGCCTGAACTTGGACGAGTGGCAGGTCTATCTGGACACGATGAAGTTCAACGCGGCGGAGATCCAGTCGATCAAGAAAGTCGTGATCACGGCCTGCGGCACGTCCTGGCACTCGGGCCTCGTGGGGAAATTCCTGGTGGAACGATGGATCGGCCTTCCCTGCGAGGTGGACATCGCCTCGGAGTTCCGTTACCGGAACGCCGTGATCGGCCCCGGGGACTTGCTCGTGACGATTTCCCAGTCGGGGGAAACGGCCGACACGATCGCCGCCATGCGCCACGCCAAAGAAAAGGGCGCCCACACCCTGTCCATTTGCAACGTGTCCGGATCCACGCTGGCCCGGGAGGCCCACAGCAAAGTCTACACCCGCTGCGGGCCGGAGATCGGCGTCGCTTCGACGAAGGCGTTCACGGCGCAGCTCACCGTTTTGTATCTCCTCTCGCTTTACGGGGCCCTCATCCGCGGCACCCTGTCCAAAGAGCAGGTGCGCGAAATCATGCAGTCGCTCTTGCTTCTGCCGGGATGGGTCACCGAAACGCTGAAGCGGGAGAAAAAAATCGTGGAGTTGGCCCGGAAGTTCCACACGACCTCCAACTTCCTTTTTTTAGGCCGGAACCTGAACTATCCGATCGCCCTGGAAGGGGCGCTGAAGTTGAAAGAGATTTCCTACATCCACGCCGAGGGGTATCCGGCGGGGGAGATGAAGCACGGGCCCATCGCGCTCATCGATGAGAACATGCCGGTGGTGGCCATCGCCACGCAATCGGCCGTGTACGAGAAAGTCCTCTCCAACATTCAGGAAGTGAAGGCGCGGGGCGGCATCGTGATCGCGCTGGCGACGGAAGGCGATGAGCGCGTCCCCGCCCAGGCGGACCACACGGTTTTCCTTCCCGCCATGCCCGAATTCCTCAGCCCCTGCGTGAACGTGGTGCCGTTGCAGCTGTTGGCCTATCACATCGCGGTCCTCCGGGGCTGTGACGTGGACCAGCCGCGCAACCTGGCCAAATCCGTTACCGTCGAGTAATCCCTTGAAAAAGAACATCGTCATCATCGGTGCCGGGCCCGGCGGTGAGGCCGCCGCCAAGCGGGCCGCGAAGAAGGGTGCGCAGGTCACTCTCGTTGAAAAACGGGACCTGGGCGGGCTTTGCCTCAACCGCGGGTGCATTCCTTCAAAAACGTTGTTGGAGGCGGGGCGGCTTTTGAAACATGTTCGGGCGGCCTCCTCATATATGGATGGGCATGAGGCGGCGCGGGTCCGGTGGGAGGCGTTGCAGAAAAAAAGGGAAGCCGTCGTGACTTCGTTGAGGGCGGCCCTGACCCAGAACTTATCGCGCCTGGGCGTACGCGTCGTGTCCGGGGAAGCGCGGTTTGCGGATGAACGGACGATCCTTGTCCGGTCTCAGAACGGCGAAGAGAAGCTGGCTTTCGATGCGGCCGTCGTCGCCGCCGGGTCCGAGCCGTTTTTCCCTGAGCCGTTCCCCTCTTTGAAAGACGAAGTCTTGGACAGCGACAAGGCCCTGGAACTGTCCCATGTCCCGGCCCGCCTGGTGATCGTGGGCGGGGGGGCCATCGGATGCGAGTTCGCCTGTCTCTACCATGAGCTGGGCAGCCGGGTGACGCTCGTTGAAAAAATGCCTGCGCTCCTGCCGGGCGAGGACGCCGCGGTGGTGCGGGTCCTTCGGACCTCGTTTGAGAAGCGTGGCATCCAGGTGCTGACTGAAACCACCGTTGAATCGGCGGCCCGGGGGGCCGACGGATGGTCCTGCCGGTTGAGCAACGGAACGACCGTGGCGGCCGACGATCTTTTGGTCTGCGTCGGGCGGCGGCCCGCCTTCGGCGGTTTGGAATTGGAACGCGCCAACGTTCGAACAGAAAAAGGTCGCGTGCCGGTGAACGAATTCATGCAAACCTCGCAACCCCGCATTTACGCCGTGGGCGACGTCAACGGAATTTCCCTCTTGGCCCACGCCGCGTCCGCCCAGGGAGACGCCGCCGTGGACCACATCCTGGGCGAAAACCACCCCTATTCGAACGGACTCGTTCCGCGCTGTCTCTACACTTGGCCGGAGGTGGCCAGCGTGGGTGAATGGGTCTACAGCGCCGAAGCCAAGGGGACCGACGTGAGAGCCCAGCGGTTCTTCTTTCAAGCTTCCGCCAAGGCCATGGCCGATGACGAGACGGAAGGGTTCTTGCAGGTGGTGTCGGAAAAGAAAGAGGGGGGACGAGTCCTCGGAGCGCAAATCGTCGGGCCTCACGCCACGGAGCTGATCCATATCTTTTCGGTTGCGATCCAAGGCGGTTTTTCCGCCGAAGCGTTGCGGAACGTGATCTTTGCCCATCCCACCTTGTCGGAGGGCGTGCGGGAAGCGTTGTCGAGATAGATGCGTCCACGGCTTCCGGAGCATTTCAAGCAAACCGTTCCGTCGGGACGGGCCTTTTTTCAAGTGAGCGAGGTGTTGGGCCGCCAGTCGCTTCCGACGGTCTGCCAGGAAGCGCTTTGCCCCAACCGCACGGACTGTTGGGCCCGGGGAACGTTGGCGTTTCAAATTTTAGGCTCCGTCTGTACTCGGCGCTGTTCTTTCTGCGCCGAAACGACAGGCCGTCCGGGCCCGGTGGATTCTGAGGAGCCCCGAAAGTTGGCCGAGGCCGTCAAAAATTTGCGGCTCAAGCACGTGGTGATCACCTCCCCCGCCCGGGACGACCTGCCCGACCAGGGGGCCGGACAATTCGCCGCCTGCGTGGAGACGCTCCATCGCGAGGTCCCCGGCGTTTTGGTGGAAACCCTGATCCCGGATTTCCAAGGGCGTCCCGATTTGCTAAATTTAGTCTTTCAAACCCAACCGGACATTTTGAACCACAACGTGGAGACCGTCCGGCGCCTCACCCCGCAGGTCCGCGCGCGCGCCCGTTACGAGAGGTCTTTGGACCTCCTCAAGGCCGCCGCCGAAGCGGGCCTTGTCGTCAAATCCGGCCTGATGGTGGGGCTGGGAGAAACCGAAGAAGAGCTCCTTCAAACGTTCAACGATCTGAAGAGCCGCGGTGTTCGCTGTCTCACCGTCGGTCAGTATCTTCCGCCAAGCCCCGGGCATTTCCCCGCGCGAAAGTTTTACACGGTGGAGGAATTCCAAAACATTCGCCGGCAGGCCGAAGTCCTGTTTGAGCGGGTGATGGCGGGGCCTTTGGTGCGAAGTTCTTATCATGCAGACGAAATGGTGACATCATGAAACGCACGCCTCTTTATCCTCAACACAAAACCATGGGCGCCCGCTTGATCGAATTCGGCGGGTGGGAAATGCCCGTGCAATTCCAAGGCATTTTGGCGGAACACAAAGCCGTGCGGGAAGCGGCGGGGGTCTTTGACATTTCCCATATGGGCCAGGTGTGGGTCACGGGCTCGGAGGCGGAAGGCTTTTTGCAGCGCCTGGTGACCAACGACGTGTCGAAACTCGCGCAGGGAAAAGGGCTCTACGCCCTTCTGTGCCGGGAAGACGGAACCGTCGTGGACGATCTCTACATTTACCGTTTTGAGACGGACCGGTTCTTCCTGGTCGTCAACGCTTCCCGCGCGGAGGAGGACCTTAAATGGGTTCGAGGCCGCCTCAAAGGGGACGTGCAAATCCTTGAGCAACCCCAAGCGGCCGCTTTGGCGCTGCAAGGCCCGAAAGCGTCGGCCATCCTGGAGCCTCTTTTCCCGTCGGCCATCGATCTTCCGAGAAACGGCATCGTCGAAATCTCCCTGTTGGACATGGATTTCCTCGTGTCGCGCACCGGCTACACCGGCGAGGACGGTTTCGAAATTTTCGCCCCGGCGGGCCACATCCTGCAGCTTTATCCCCGGCTGCTGGAAGCGGGGGCGGGGTTCGGCCTGGCGCCCTGCGGGCTGGGCGCCCGCGATACGTTGCGCCTGGAAATGGGATATCGCCTGTACGGCCAGGATTTGGATGAGAAACACACCGGCCTTGAAGCCGGACTGGGCTGGGTCATCAAGCTCGACAAAGGCGATTTCGTCGGGCGGGACGTTTTGGTCCGGCAGAAAGCCGAAGGCCCGAAACGGCGCCTCGTCGCGTTCCGGCTCAAAGAAAAAGGCGTGCCTCGACATGGGCATGCGCTTTCGTTTAAAGGCCTGCCCGTGGGGGAAGTGACGAGCGGGACGTTTTCACCCTCATTGCAGGTGGGCATCGGCATGGGGTATGTGGAGGCCCGCGCGTTTCCCAAGGATGTGGAGAAAGAAACAGGCCTCGCGGTGCAGGTCCACGGGCGGGAGATTCCGGCCGAGGTCGTCGCCCTTCCCTTTTACAACCCAAAAAAGGCGGTTCCTCATGAATCCAAATGATCTTCGATTTACCAAAACCCACGAATGGGTTTCGCCGGACGGCACGGTGGGGATTTCTGACCACGCTCAGCACGAAATCACGGACGTGGTCTTCGTCGAGCTCCCGAAATCGGGCCGCGCTGTGAAAGGCGAAGAGGCCTGCTGTGTGGTGGAATCCGTGAAGGCGGCTTTTGATATTTACGCGCCCGTCGCGGGAACCGTTTCCGCGGCCAACGACGCCGTGGCGAAAGATCCGGCCGTCGTCAACAGGTCGCCGTACGATCAGGGATGGCTGTTCAAGATCCAAATGGCCAACCCCGCCGACCGCGACAAGCTCATGACCCACGACCAATACCAGGAATTCGTGAAGACGGGCGGACACTAATCCTAAAACCCGACAGCGGTGACTTTCCTCCGGCGGACCACGGCCCGCCCTCCGGCCTAGGCCGCCTACGGAAAATCACCGCTGTCGGGTTTTAGGATAGATTACAAGGATTAATAATGTTTATTCCTCATACCGAAGAACAGAAAAAAGAAATGCTGGCCGCCATCGGGGCGAAAAGCTTCGATGAGCTCGTGTCGGACCTGCCGAAAAAACTTTTGCGCCCGCCCATGGACCTGCCGGGGTCCATGACGGAAATGGAGCTGGTGCGGCACATGCAGGGCTTGGCGGAGAAAGACCGTCTCGCCCTGTCCTTCCTCGGCGCGGGGGCCTATGAGCATTTCATCCCCACCTCCGTCTGGGCGTTGGCCCTGCGCGGGGAGTTCGCCACCGCCTATACGCCGTATCAAGCGGAGGCCAGCCAGGGCACGCTTCAATCCATTTACGAATTTCAGTCCATGGTCTGCGAATTGCTCGGCATGGACGTGGCCAACGCGTCCATGTACGACGGGGCCAGCGCCGCCGCCGAGGCCTGTCTCCTCGCCATGCGCCACACGGCGCGTCCGGAAATCCTCCTGCCCGAGACCGTCCACCCGCAAACGCGACAGGTCATCCAAACCTATTTGGCCCATAGTGGAGCCAAAATCGTCACGTTGAAATGCCCGAAAGGCGTCTTGGAAATGGACACGCTGAAAAAGGCGCTGGGCCCCGGGACCGCCGCGTTGCTGATTCAAACCCCCAATTTCTTCGGATGCCTGGAAGGAGACGCGCGCCGCTTTTCTGAAATGACGCACGCGGCCGGCGCCCTCGTCATCGCTTCCAGCACGCCCGTCGCCCTGGGGCTCATCGCTCCTCCGGGAGAATACGGTGCCGATATCGCCGTCGCCGAAGGGCAACCTCTCGGGCTTCCCCTTGGATACGGCGGGCCTTACCTGGGGCTCTTCGCCTGCAAAGCGGAACTGATGCGGAAAATGCCGGGCCGCATCGTCGGCCAGACCGTGGACGCGGACGGCCGCCGGGCCTTCGTCCTCACTCTCCAGGCGCGGGAACAGCACATCCGCCGGGAGAAGGCCACGTCGAACATCTGCTCCAACCAGGCGCTCTGCGCCCTGGCCGCCACCATCCACATGTCCCTGCTCGGCAAAGAGGGGCTCCGGACCTTGGCCGATCTCAATTTTCAAAAGGCCCATTACGCCGCCGGCCAGCTTGAAAAGCGCGGGTTCACGCTGACGTTCGACCGTCCCTTTTTCAACGAGTTCGCCGTGCGTTGCCCCGTGCCGCCGGAAAAGATCGTCGATAAATTGGCCGGGAAACGGGTGCTCGCCGGCCTGCCCCTCGGCCAGTATTTCACCGAATATAAGGATCATCTTTTGGTTTGTGTGACGGAAATAAAAACGAGGCAGGACATCGACCAATTTGCGGATCTCTTGAAAGAGGCGAGCCGGCCATGAACGAAAAAATTATTGAACCGCTGATTTTTGAAAAGAGCGTTCCCGGGCGCCGGGGCATCCCCCTGCCGGTTTCCGACGTGCCCCGCGTGCCTCCGGAGGCTCTTCCGCAGGACCTGCGCCGCCGGTCGCCGGCGCATTGGCCCGAGGCATCGGAACCCCAGGTCGTGCGCCATTTCACGCGGCTGTCGCATTTGAATTATTCGGTGGACGCCAACTTTTATCCCCTCGGCTCCTGCACCATGAAGCACAATCCCAAGGTGAACGAGCGCATGGCCCTCCTGCCGGATTTCGTGGAGCTCCATCCCTTGCGCCCCCACGCGTTGAGCCAGGGGATCCTGGAAATCCTCTTTGAGGTGGAACGATGGCTGTGCGAGTTGTGCGGAATGGACGCCTTCACCCTTCAGCCCTCCGCCGGCGCTCAAGGCGAGCTGACGGGGATCCTCGTGGCGCGGGCCTACCATGAGGACCGCGGGGAAAACCGCCACGTGGTGCTCATCCCGGATTCCGCCCACGGTACCAACCCTGCCAGCGTCTCGGTGGCCGGCCTGACGGCCGTCACCGTTAAATCCACGCCCGACGGCCAAGTGGACATCCAGGATTTGAAGTCCAAGCTGACCTCCGACACCGCCCTACTCATGATGACGATCCCCAGCACGCTGGGCTTTTTTGAGCCGCGAATCCAGGAAATCGCCCGCATGGTGCATGACGCGGGCGCCCTGATGTATGCGGATGGCGCAAATCTCAACGCCTTAGTGGGGCTCCTTCGGCTGGGGGACATCGGCGTGGACGTGCTCCACCTGAACCTGCACAAGACCTTCTCCACCCCTCACGGCGGCGGCGGGCCCGGGGCGGGGCCGGTGGGCGTGAAGAAACAGCTCGAAGAATTTTTGCCGATTCCGCGGGTGATCAGGGATAACGGTGTTTTCCGGCGGAAATTGGACTATCCCAAATCCATCGGCAAGGTGCATGGGTTCCAAGGCAACGTCGGCGTTTTGATCCGCGCCTATTGCTACATGCGGCTGCAAGGCCTGGAGGGGTTCCGGGAGATGAGCGAAAACGCCATCTTGGCCGCGAACTATATGAAGGCGAAACTGGCCCCTCTTTTCCCGCGCATGCCCAAGGGCGCCTGCATGCATGAGGTGGTGGTCTCAGGCGAAGGAGCTTTCGGCCCCGGTGTTAAAACGTTGGACGTGGCCAAACGGCTTTTGGACTACGGCTTCTACGCCCCGACCATTTACTTCCCGCAGATCGTGCCCGAGGCCATGATGATCGAGCCCACCGAA